>CAMCVY010000131.1 GCA_945881995.1 Bifidobacterium breve
CGCTGTACACCACTAACCGTACTAAGAACCTCTGACATCGGCGGCTCACTTCGGCCACCTTTGGTCAAGTTCGTAGGTGCAAGAGCGTCCTCAATTCCCATCACCCCGGGGATCAGCACAACGCCCTTTTCCACGGCCTCGGCTAGTAGGTCCACATTGGCTGGCGCGAGTACTCGCTGGTCAAAACTCAATCCAGCAAAACCGGATTCAAGGAACAACTCCAGGGGTGGCTCATCGCTACAGGAGTGCACGATCGGCGTAGCACCTGCACTCCGAATGGCTTCCACGACCGCATTGAGGCCACCACGAACTTCGGCTTGGTCCACGCTGCGATACGTCGCCCAGCCACTGGCTGTCGGCACGCGTCCTAACAACACCTGATCGACCATTGGTTCATCGACTTGGACCAGGAGCTCCACGCCAGCGGGGAGCCTGCGCTGCGCATCGCGAACATGCAAGGTGACGGCGTGCTCCAACGCGGTGACCAGATCTCGTCGTGCACCGTGATCGCGTAGCAAGGCTTGTCCGGACGCTCGCTCAATGCGGGCCGCCAATGTCCACGGACCGCACACCTGAACTTTGGCCCACCCTTGATGGACTAGACACGCTTGTTCAAACGCATCAAGATCTTGACCTAACCAAGAGACCGCTCGACGATGATCGATCCCTGGGTGATCAGTCAGTTGCCATCCGCTCGGAACCGCTGACACCGTGAAGCCCTCAAGCAGTCCTGCTGTGCGGCCGACAAGGTCTGAACCCGGTCCACGACTGGGAAGTTCAGGTAGAGCAGGTAAGGAGCATTCCCCCACCACGATGCGTGCGGATTCAAAAGAGTCATCACCGGGCATGGAACCTACGCCGGTCCAACTCCCAGCAAAGGACGTGCCCGTCACCGGGCCGCGGATCGAATGCGCGCGGAACCCACGACGCGATCACCAACGAACATCACCAATTCTTGGCCCGCCGCGATGCCGTAGGCCACGTCGCGCAATTCGACTGCATCAACTACCCCATGGTCATTGATCACTGCTCGAGCCGCGGCTGGACTTCCATGCGCACGCCATTGCACTTCAATGCCATCGGGATCGACGTCCTTGAGTGCAATGGCGGTTTCTAAATCAAGGCGCTGGACCGCCAAACTTTCGCGCGGCCCCACGACGACCTTGTTATTGATCGGCTCGATAGACAACACGAAGCGCGCACGACCATCATCGGCTGGATCGCCAAGGGCTAGGCCGCGACGTTGGCCGACCGTGAAAGCAAATGCCCCCTGGTGCTCGCCAACGACGGCACCTGATTCGTCAACGATGTCGCCAGGCTGGTCACCCAACTCAGAGCGCAGGAATGCGCCCGTGTCACCATCGGGAATGAAGCACACGTCGTAACTGTCGCTCTTGTCGGCAACTAGGAGCCCGCGCTCACTTGCCTCACGCCGAACCTGATCCTTGGTTGAATCCCCCAGCGGAAACAGCGACTGGGACAGGTCCTGCTCGCTGAGTACACCCAAGACGTAGGACTGATCCTTCTTTGGATCGACTCCGCGCTTTAACACCAGTCCACCGGCTTCATCGTTTTCAATGCGTGCGTAATGACCAGTGCACACGGCATCAAAGCCTAAGCCGCGTGCCTTATTCAGGACCGCTGAGAACTTGATGCTCTCGTTGCAACGAATGCAGGGGTTGGGTGTGCGCCCAGCTTGATACTCAGCGATGAAGTCGTCCACTACCTCTCGACGGAATTCTTCACTCAAATCCCAGACATAAAACGGGATCCCTAGGACATCCGCAATGCGTCGAGCATCCCGTGCGTCTTCCAAGGTGCAACAGCCGCGTGACCCCACACGATGGGTTTCGCGCGATGCTGACAGCGCAAGGTGAACACCGACAACTTCGTGTCCGGCCTCAACAGCGCGCGCAGCAGCCACGGCAGAGTCGACTCCGCCGGATAGGGCTGCAACAACTTTCATAGGGACACTCTCTCGCACTCAGTTCTTGGCGCGTTAGGCGTGGTCAACCAGCGTTCCGCTGGCTAACCGCGCTCGCTCCACAGCAGGCGCGATCGCCTCAACAACAGCGTCTACGTCTGTCTGAGTGGAGTTCCAGCCCAACGAGAAACGCAAGGAGCTTCGTGCAGCTATTTGGGACGCACCCAGAGCAAGGAGAACATGGCTGGGCTGTGCAATTCCTGCCGAGCAAGCAGAGCCCGTACTGCACTCAATGCCCTTGGCGTCAAGCAACATGAGCAAAGCATCGCCTTGACAACCAGGAAAAGAAAAGTGAACGTTGTTGGGCAAGCGGTTCGCCTCGTCAAGGATTGGTGATCCGTTCAAGACCGCATCCGGCACCGCTCGGTGAATCCCGGCAATGAGGTCATCGCGCAGGGCGCTCACCCATGCATTGCGTTCCACGCGATCGTCCATCGCCGCGTCAAGTGCTGCTGCAAATCCTGCAATCGCTGGAACATCTAAGGTTCCTGATCGAACATTGCGCTCTTGACCACCGCCATGCAGGATTGGCGTCGGTTCGATGGACCGCCCAAGCAACAAGGCCCCAATACCGGTCGGGCCACCAAGCTTGTGTGCGCTCACCGACATCGCGGCCACACCAAGACCGGCAAAATCAACGTTTAACTGACCTACCGCTTGCACAGCATCGGTGTGAACCGGAATGTCATGCGTCTTTGCCAGCGCCACGACTTCGAGCAAGGGCTGGATAGTGCCCACTTCGTTGTTGGCCAACATGATAGAGATCGCGGCAACAGAATCAGGATCGTCCATGATGAGTTCGGCTAAGGCCGCCAGGTCCAAACGACCGTTCGAATCGACTCCCACTTGGCAGATCTGTGCATCGTCGGCCTTGCCGAGCCACATCAATGGATCAATAAGCGCATGGTGTTCGATCGCCGAGGTAAGAAACCTGACCCGCTGCGGATCTTGGGTACGGCGAGCCCAGAACAAGCCCTTGACGGCCAGATTGTCAGATTCGGTGCCACCGGCTGTGAAGACCACATCGCTGGGGCTGGCTCCGAGGTGACCAGCGATGACTTCGCGAGATTCTTCCACCACTCGCCGGGCACGACGACCTGCGGTGTGCAGAGATGACGCGTTGCCAACATCACCGAATTGCGCCGCCATCGCTGCGATGGCTTCGGGGCGCATCGGAGTCGTGGCCGCGTGATCTAAGTAGCTCATTGGGTTAAATAGTAGATGGGAAGCCCGATTCCCGCCTGAGGTCAGCCCTTGCGGGTGGTGATTTCCTGGGTCAACTGCGGTCCAACAGCGAATAGGTCGCCCACGACGCCGAAATCCGCCAACTCAAAGATCGGGGCTTCGGGATCCTTATTGACGGCCACGATCGTCTTGGACGTCTGCATTCCGGCACGGTGCTGAATCGCACCAGAGATACCCAAGGCGATGTACAACTGCGGCGAGACCGTCTTGCCGGTTTGGCCCACCTGGTACTGGTGAGGGTAAAAACCTGAGTCCGTTGCAGCCCGCGATGCGCCAACGGCAGCGTCGAGACTGTCGGCCAGTTTTTCGATGACGTCGAAGCCCTCTGGACTGCCCACTCCACGGCCACCTGAAACTACCGTGGCAGCTTCGGACAGTTCCGGACGTCCACCCTTGGCTTCGACCACGTGATCAGTGATGACCGCTGCGGTATCGGATGGCGCTAATTCAGCAGTGACAGCGACCTGCTCCCCGGCGCCGGCGGCCTCAACAGGAGTCGTTGAGTTTGGGCGCACAGTGATGATGGGGGTACCGGTCGTGACCGAGGAGCGAACGATCGTGCTGCCACCAAAGACCGATTGAACAGCCACGATTCCGTCTTCAATATCCACAGCATCGGTGATGACACCACTGCCAGAACGCACCGCTAACCGACCAGCGATTTCCTTGCCCTCAGCGGTGGAAGGAATCAGCACGGCCGCTGGTGAAGCGCTGTCCACTAGTTGATTCAAGATAGCGACCTTGGGGCCAACGACTGACGTCGTGAGCGCAGCATCGTTAGCCACGTACACCTTTGCGGCGCCGTAACGCACCACATCGGCCACGGCTTGGTCAGCGCCTGCGCCGACGATGACCGCACTGGGAGAGCCATGCTTCGCGGCCAGTGTGAGCAACTCAAAGGACACCTTCTTGACCACACCATTGGTGTGTTCAACCAGAACCACAATCTCTGCAGACACAATTTCTCCTAGGTCAGGGTTAAAGGAATTTTTGGGTGACGAGGAAGTCTGCGATCTTGGTGCCGCCATCGCCTTCATCGGTGACCACGGTTCCGGCTTGACGCGGCGGTCGTTGCTCAAAGGCGTTAACGCCCGACCAGGCCCCGGCCAACCCAACGGTCGCAGGTTCAATCGCGAGCTCGGTCAGGCTCAAGGTCGCCACGGGCTTCTTCTTCGCGGCCATGATGCCCTTGAATGAGGGATATCGAGGTTCGTTGATCTTTTCCACCACACTGACAATGGCGGGCAAGGAGGACTGCACCACGTCATAGCCATCATCGGTTTGACGCTGAATGGTCAACGTGCGGGCATCCGGGTCAGCATCAACCTTCTTGGCAAAGGTCATCTGTGGCAATTGCAAACGCTCAGCGATCATTGCGGGAACCACGGACATGCGAGCATCGGTTGATTCC
>CAMCVY010000132.1 GCA_945881995.1 Bifidobacterium breve
AGTTCACCTTTGTTGTCGGCCATCAAACGCGACTTCATTCCAGCAGCGCTTTCTTTCGGCGCGCTCGCTGTGGTGGTGTACGTGATGACCTGGGGTGGCTGGATCCTCACCGATGGTGGCTGGGATCGCCAATGGGCCGCCGATCGCACGACGTCGTATCCCTTCATTCCTGATGTGATTCGTAGTTTGTGGCACTACCACGTTGAAATGCTCAAGTTTCACAGCGGATTGACCACTTCACACCCGTACGAATCCAATGCGTGGGGCTGGTTGATTCAAGCTCGACCCACAGCGATCTATTACTCTTCCAACGTTTCGTGTGGTGCCGCGAAGTGCACCTCGGCCATCACCTCAATTGGCAATCCGATGTTGTGGTGGGCCGGAGTCTTGGCGATGGGCTACTTAGCCATTGAATGGTTGGGCCGCCGCGACTGGCGAGCCGGCGCCATCCTTGGTTGCATCGCCGCTGGCTGGTTGCCTTGGGTGGTCTTCTATAACGAGCGAACGGTCTTTGGTTTTTACACCGTGGTCCTGTCGGCATTTATGGCTCTCGCAGTGGCCTACTGCTTGGGACGCATCCTTGGTTCATCCGATGCTTCCACGCGCCGGCGCACCATTGGTGCCGGCGTAGTCGGCGCCTATCTGGCCATCGCCGTTGTGGCCGCTGCGTTCTTTTTGCCCATCTGGATTGCCGACCCGATTTCCTATGCGCAATGGGGCCAACGCATGTGGTTTAAGTCCTGGATTTAGCCCTGTTCCCCACGCCATGGCGTCCAACGCTGGCTAATCTTGACGGTACCTACAGGAAAAGGTTGTTGTGGCTAAAAAAAAGACATCGTCGCTGAGTTCAGACATCAGGGATACGTCAATCCTTGGAGTAGTCACCTGGATCATCTATGCGGTAACCGCGACAGTGACGGCCACGGTTGGTCCCAAGGGACTGGTGTTTAGCAATGACACCTTCTTTAGCGCTTATCCAGCTTGGACAATCGCACAACTTCAGACGATCAACATCGACACGGTCACCCAATTCACTAGCAGTGGGTGGGCTTTCATTCTTGATGGCAACTTGCGAAGTGACCGCTTCCCTGGCGCGATTTTTTGGGCTGTTCCGTTCTATCTCATCGGCGGCGGTGACACGTTTTCGATCGGACCCTCAGCCATCGCTGCGGCAACTGCTTCGGCGATCACCATCGTCTTTATGCATCGCGCGCTCTTGAGCCTGGTCAATCGCAAGACCGCTTTGGCTGCCGCAGTTCTATTGGCTTTTGGTACCGCCATGTGGTCTGTCTCAGCAGACTCGTTGTGGACGCACCCCACGACGTTGATGGGATTGGCCATCGGCTCATGGGCCATGACGCGTTCCCACTTCGCCATTGCTGGCTTGGGCTATGCGGTGGCGATCTTGAGTCGACCACACACGGCGGTGGTCGCGGCGGCCGTGGGGATCTGGGAGTCCATCGCCCGCAAGTCCATCCGACCCGCACTGCTGGTGGGCGCCACCAGCCTGCTCGGACTGATCGGCCTAATCGCCTGGAACAAGGTCAATGCCAACTCATGGGACATTTTTCCGGGTACCTACGGCGGACGATTCGATGCAGCAATCAGCGGCGGGGACGGCGGGCAAGCCAAAACCAATCTGTGGAGCGCTGACCTGGCAGCCACTTTCTTTTCCCCCTTACGCGGAATCTTTATCTACTCCCCCTTCCTCCTGGCTTTGCTGCCCGGGGTAATCAAGGCGTGGCGCGTGGCACCGGCTTGGGTCCGCTCAAGCACCGTGGGTGCTGGCTTGTACTTGCTCGTTCAACTTGCGGGCAACGTGTGGATCGGCGCCACTGGCTTCTTTGGCTACCGGCTCACGCTTGAGCCATTGCTGCTCGTCACACCACTGCTTGCTTTGGCATGGCAAGAATGGACATCTCAGATCACTATCGCTCGACGCGCCTTTGGAACACTCGCAGCCGTGTCGCTCTGGTGGTTTGCGGTGGCTTCAATCACACGCAGCCCTGACCTCAATGGGCTCTCACAAGAACTACCCTGGACACAGTGGCAAGTGCCGCTGGCGATCCAAGCTCAACAACCTGGAGTCTGGTTGGCAGCCACCGCCTTTGTTGCCGCGGTGGGCTATCTGGTGTGGCCGATGACCATCCCACCGGTTGCTGCCAAGCCTGAAGGTAAAACCAAGAAGGGCAAGAAGAGCTAGTCCTTCTTCGGTCCGCCAAAGCGCGCCATCAAAGCCTCGTCCATGCCGAACTCGGCCATCAGCTCACTCATGTGCGTCATGGTGACTTCTTCTGCGCCTTTGCCCTTGGCATATGTCTCAACCTGGGTCATGACCATTTCCCGAACCATGGGTGGAATCTGCATTAAGCCTTCCATCGAGTCCTTGTCCCAGTGCATCGTTGGGTCAATACTCTCCGCCTGAATGCCACGGGGGGTTTCCTTCAGACCAAAGCTCACCACATCGCTGGGGCGGGCATAAAAATACTCGAAACGATTTTCGTCGCCCAAACCAATGGGCAGGTTCATCGCCGGGATGCGGTCTGCGCGACTCATCTTTTCCAAACCCTCATCCATGATGATGGCCTTGATGTCGGCGTAAACAATTCCGCTGCTCTTGTCCAACTCAACGATGCGATCAACCGTGCATTCCATGATCTGTGGCGCTTGCTCAAGGCTAGGCGGCTTGACATAGCGAGAAGGAATCGTGGTGAAGCGAGTGTGCTCCAACTCGTTGACGCCCTCAGGATAAAAGCGCGCTGTTTCCATCAAGTCTTCGAGGTATTCCGATGATGGGCAGTTAATGACAAACTCGCCCGTTGCCTTGATGTTTTTGAACGTGTGCGAATCCTGGCGAAATCCCATCATCATCTGGGGAGTCTTGGCCATTACGTCATATTGCATGATGTGTGAATAGGGAGCAGCGTTCACTCGACCGTCTTTGTCCATCGTGGTGATCACGGTGATGAGCTTGGGAAAGATCCAGGCATCTGAATACCAAAACGGACGGATGGGAATTTCTTCCTTCACAACAACTCCTTTAGCGCTCCCCGATGATGTGGCAAGTGTGCCCTGTTCAGCGAGACCTGTCATCTGCAGTGCGTGCAAACGTCACCAATCCGCCTGCCTCAAGCCATAATTGGCAGGTGAACACCGGATTTGCCGCTGCCTCCCGCGACCTCGGGCGCGAAGTGGTCAAGATCGAACGCGAACTGGTCCACTTCTTTTACCCAGTGGTTGCCGGCGTCACCGTCTTGGTGGCCGTGATCGTGTGCGACAAGCTGGAGAGCCCGCAGTTAGCGATCCCCTTCGCCATTGGGGCCACGCTTACTCCGCTTGCCTCCACCAGGGAACCGTCACCGCGCCGAACCTTTACCTATCTGTGGGCCTTGGTCTGGATCACCCTTTCCGTTCTCCTGGGAAGCTTGCTGTCGCGCGATGCATTTGCCTTTGCCCTCATCGGAATTGTCGTGTCGGGTCTGTATGGGATTGCCTGTGGACTAGTCGGGCGCATCAGCGCAAACGCACGAATCATCGGCGTGCTTTCTTTAGTTTTCTTTGCCATCTACTTGGGTTCTCCGGAGACGCGGCTAGGTGCGCTAGAGAGCACGGCCATGGTGGCCTTAGGCGGCTTCCTGCAAATCGGGGTCTTGACCTTGCTCAGTCTTCGCCGCGAACCTCTGAGTACGTGGGCTATCTCCGCTGTCACGCCAACTGCTCTGCAGAGATTTCGCGATGGCTTGTCGTGGGATGAGCGCTACGTCCGGCATGCACTGCGGCTCGGCGCTGCCATGGCTACAGGTACCGCTCTGGCACTTTTCCTCGCCCACACCTTTTCCTGGCCCCACCAATATTGGCTTCCGATGACCATCGCATGGATCCTGCTCCCCGACTCGCACGCGACGACAACGAAGACTGCATCGCGCATCCTCGGAACTTTCATTGGCGTTGGCCTCATCGCCATCGTGGTGGGTGTAATTCTTGGCGCCGAGCCAGCGCTGCTTCAAAGCGCGCTGATCGCTAGCTTTGGCGCATTTTTGATGCTCGCATTCGTCTTCGCCAACTACACCGCAACAACTACTGGGATTACGATTTTCGCGATGACCATTTTTACTTTGGTCGAGGATCCCCTCAATTCGACACTTCCCTATCGACTAGCCCTTACTGTTATGGCTGGCGCCATTGCACTGACGTTTGCTCAGTTCTGGCGCGATGAATCCGTACCCACGCAAGTGTGAGGAGAACCTCGGTGTTTGGACGTAAGAAAGACGAAGCCTTCGTCTCCAGCCCAATGCGCGACAACTGGTATCAATCCAGTTCGTACTGGCCCTCATCGTTTGCCCTAGTCACCACTGTTGATGAGGATGGGAACACCAACATTGGTCCGTACCAACTCAGCTTCCCGTTCGAGATCATCACCGGACGATCGTTCTTGGTTATCAGCCGACAAAACTCCAATACTGACCAAAACATCAAGCGCACCGGTAAAGCAGCGATGAACTTTGTCGAATTTGATCGCAAGACGTTGTCGAAAATTGTCGG
>CAMCVY010000133.1 GCA_945881995.1 Bifidobacterium breve
TGGCTGATCGCATCTTTTTGTTCCGAGGTCATCTCTGCGGTGGTGATGTCAAAACCATCGGGAAGAAAAATCGGGTCATAGCCAAAGCCACCCACTCCGCGACGCTGCGTGAGCAAGACGCCATTGACTTGGCCCTGCACTACATACTCTTTGCCCGAAGGCAGCACCAACGCCGCAGCACAAGCAAAGTGCGCGGTGCGTCGGGCCGGTTCAACCTCACGGATTTGTTCGAGAACCAGATCAACGTTTGATTCATCCGTTGCTCCCTGCCCAGCCCACCGGGCGGAATAAATCCCTGGCTGACCGTTGAGCGCATCTACGCATAACCCTGAGTCATCAGCGATAGCGATCAACCCGGTGTGAGCGGCGACCGCGCGCGCCTTGATCAGGGAGTTTTCGGCAAAGGTTGACCCTGTTTCTTCGATCTCTGGGAGGTCACTAAACACAGCTGAACCCAGAATCTCCACATCCAGACCCGCGCCGGCCAAGAGTCGGTCTAACTCCGCCAGCTTCTTTGCATTGCGAGTGGCCAGGACGAGCTGGACGCTCACGCTTGCAGAGCCTGATTCTGTAGAGCGGTCAATTCAGTGATCCCAGCGCCGGCCAGATCCAAGAGCTGGTCAAGCATCGCCCGATTAAACGGTGCACCTTCAGCAGTTCCTTGGACCTCAATGAATTCGCCACTGCCGGTCATGACGACATTCATGTCGGTGCCGGCCCGCACATCGTCGTCGTAGTGCAGGTCAAGCCGAGCTTCGTCGTCGACAACACCAACAGATACCGCAGCCACCGAGTCGGTCAGCACCTGCACATCCTTGCCAATCACGCCCTGTCCACGCGCCCACTCGATGGCATCCGCCAAAGCAACATAGGCGCCAGTGATAGCTGCTGTGCGCGTGCCGCCATCGGCCTGCAAGACGTCGCAGTCCAACACGATGCTGTTCTCGCCCAGCGCCGACAGGTCAACAACGGCTCGAAGTGAGCGACCAATCAGTCGCGAAATCTCGTGGGTGCGTCCACCGATCTTGCCCTTGACTGATTCACGTTGATTACGCGTATCCGTTGCCCGCGGCAACATTGAATACTCGGCCGTCACCCATCCAGAGCCGCTACCTTTCTTCCAGCGCGGCACGCCTTCGGTAAACGAGGCCACGCACAACACGCGGGTGCGGCCAAACTCCACCAAGGTGGAGCCTTCGGCCTGGTCAAGCCAGCCTCGGTTGAAGGTAATTGAACGAAGGTCATGGGGGCCGCGGCCATCTGATCGAGTCACGACCACGAGCCTACTGCGGAGCGTTGTCGGGAAAGCCCACCGTGTCTGCACGGCGAGGATGCCGTTCAACCTCAATGACTTCGGGACCGAGGAAGCGTTGACCCAGAACCTCAAAGGGCTTGGGGTCACCCGTGGCAACAAATCGGTGTTCGGGTGAGCCGGCATCACTGCTGCGTTGCAGCCCTAAATCCTGAAGGGTTTGTGCCACTTGTTTCGCCGTCTCGCTCGCACTATTGACCAAGGTGACTTCGGGACCAACCACCGAGGCAATCACATCAGCGAGAAGCGGGTAGTGAGTGCACCCAAGAACCAGAGTGTCAATGTCCGCAGCGATCAACGGTTCCAGGTATTCCCGCGCAAGTGCTTCAACCTCGGCGCCTTCCACCACACCGCCCTCAACAAAATCAACGAACCGCGGGCACGCGCGTGAGTACAACGAAATATCCGGTGCAGCGGCAAACGCATCGTCGTAAGCCATCGAATCAATCGTGGCGTTCGTTCCGATCACACCCACCCGTCGTGACTGTGTGATGTGGACCGCCTGGCGAACCGCAGGCTGAATGACTTCAATCACGGGTATGTCATAGCGCTCACGTGCATCGCGCAAGACCGCTGCGGAGGCAGAGTTGCAGGCAATCACGATCAACTTGACACCTTCGGCCAGGAGGTGGTCCATGACATCGAGAGCGAAAGCCCGGACCTGTGCCAGGGGCCGAGGACCGTAGGGACCGCGCAATGTGTCGCCCACATACAAGACGGATTCATTGGGCAACTGATCAATAACCGCTCTGGCTACTGTGAGCCCGCCCACTCCACTGTCGAAGATTCCAATGGGGGCGTCGCTCACAGTGCCCCACTCTAGGGGACGAAAGTCCCGATTCGGTTGTGCCAACTCGTCCTATCGCGATTCGCATGCGAAGATAGCGCGTCAAGACAGACCTACAAGGAGACTTCATGAGCGACTGGTACGCGATCCGCGGAAATGCCTCCGCACTGCCGACCGACCCCAAGAACATGCGCTTTCGTCCGCTAGGCGTATCCATCGTTGGGCTCTTAGTACGAATCGCTGCTGTGTGGCAGTTGGCCGTCGGTATCTTCTGCATTAGCGAGGCACTCACTTCTTCACAGGCTTCACGTCTGTTCAAGGGCCAGTACCTGGGCAGCGTCAGCGACGGTTACCTCTGGTTTGCCGGACTGGTTGCGATTGCGTTCGGCTTGATCCTGTGGCGCGTGGCTGCGACCTTAGTCGAGGGTGACCCAGCTGCCCGTATCTTTGTCGTGGCACTTGCCGTGCTCAACATCATCTTCGCTTTGCTGAGCTTTCCTTGGGGAATCGCTGGCATGATCATCAACTTGTTGGTGGTTTTCTTGTTGTCGTCGTCGTCCAGCGTTCGCTGGTTTGCGGACAGCAAGTTCGAAGCCAAGCGCCCTAGCGCTTTCGAATAAACGCTTCAAGAAAAAACCGCTCGGCCCGTCAATGCGGGTTGAGCGGTTTTTTCATGCCCACAGTTGGCCGTCGAGGAATTCCTCGGCCTCGTCAAGGGTGCCTTCATACGCACCCGTCGAGAGGTACTTCCAGCCGCCATCACACACGATGAAAGCAATATCGGCGCTCTCGCCCGCTTTCACGGCCTTGGCAGCAAGTCCCAGAGCCGCATGCAAGATCGCCCCCGTGGATATACCGGCGAAGATGCCTTCTTGTTCAAGGAGCTCGCGGGTTCGCCGCACCGCGTCGCGCGGGCCGACCGAAAATCGCGTGGTCAGCACATCAGGGTCATACAACTCGGGAACAAATCCTTCATCAAGATTGCGCAGCCCGTACACCAATTCCCCATAGCGGGGCTCAGCTGCAACGATCGAAATCCCCGGAACGTTTTCGCGAAGAAAACGACCACAGCCCATCAGGGTGCCCGTTGTTCCTAATCCAGCGACAAAGTGCGTGATGGTAGGCAGGTCGGCCAACAATTCTGGGCCGGTGCCGCGATAGTGCGCATCGGCATTGGCTGGGTTGCCGTATTGATACAGCATGACCCAATCGGGGTTTTGTGCTGAGATCTCCTTCGCCACACGCACGGCTTCGTTAGATCCACCCGCAGCGGGCGAGGGAATAATCTCCGCACCCCACATGCGCAACAGTTGGCTACGTTCGGGGGAAGTGTTCTCGGGCATCACACAAATGAGCTTGTAGCCTTTGAGGCGCGCGGCCATCGCCAAGGAAATACCCGTGTTACCCGACGTGGGTTCCAAAATCGTGCAACCAGGGGTCAGCGTGCCATCGGCTTCAGCGGCCTCAATCATCGACAGTGCAGCGCGATCCTTGACCGATCCGGTGGGATTGCGATCCTCGAGCTTGGCCCACAATCGCACCTGCGGCGATGGGGACATTGTGGGCAAACCCACGAGCGGGGTGTGCCCTACCGAAGCCAGAAGGTTGTCGTAACGCATCAGGCTCCACCAGCGACGGCTGGCAACACCGTGACGTTGTCCCCATCGACGACTTCGGCATCGATTCCGCCGAGGAAGCGCACGTCTTCGTCATTGACATAGATGTTGACGAATCGGCGCAGTGAACCTGCATCCACGAGCCGGTCAGCAATGCCTGGGAATTGGGCCTCGAGATCGTTGATCACTGCGCCTAGGGTGGCTCCGCTGGCCTCAACAGACTTGGCACCATCGGTGTAGGTGCGCAAGATCGTGGGGATTGATACCTCAATGGCCATCGGGCTGACTCTCCATAGGTTGGGCAGTAAGGGAAGGAACAACTCTTACGGGTTGACTATTCCACCTCACCAGTCACAATTTCGACTGGCTCTTCGGTGACTTCGCCATCAACGATGCGAAATGAACGAAATTCCACGTCCACCTCATCAGCCGTTGAGACTAAAACGTAGTGGGCATGGGGTTCGGACGCATAGGAAATGTCGGTGCGGGACGGATACGCCTGGGTTGCTGTGTGGGAGTGATAAATCACCACCGGCTCTTCGTCCAGGGAGTCCATCTCGCGGTACAGCGTGAGCAGGGCGGTGGAATCAAACTCGTAAAACGTAGGCGAACGAGCTGCGTTGACCATGGGAATGAAACGTTCGGGGCGATCAGACCCTGCCGGTCCGGCCACGACCCCGCACGCTTCGTCGGGGTGATCCAGGCGCGCGTGAGCCACGATGGCATCCACGATGGTCTGGGCGATCGTCAGCATGGTCTAAGGCTAGGCAAGGCGCTTGGACAGCACGCGCACCAGGGTGTCTTGGAGGTATCCC
>CAMCVY010000134.1 GCA_945881995.1 Bifidobacterium breve
TGTCGTTCAGCAGGCTGAAGGTCGATCACTGGTCGAGATCACTTTGCATGAGGGACGTAACCGCATCGTGCGCCGAATCATGGAAGCGGTGGGTCACCCCATTAACCGGTTGGTGCGCACGCGCGTGGGTAGCGTTCACCTTGGTGACATGCGCCCAGGCGGTGTCCGCCCGCTGACACAAAGCGAAGTCGCCGCGCTGTATGAGTCGGTTGGCCTGTAGTTACCGGTACTCTTAACACCGCTAACTAAGGGAGATCATCATGGCCGTACGGGCTGTCCGCGGGGCAACACAGCTCCAAGCTGACGATCGCGACGAGATGATTGATGCTGTCGTTGAGCTGGTCACGGAGATCCTGACCAGCAATGGTTTGACGTCAGATGACCTCATCAGCATGGTGTTTACGGCCACCCCGGATTTGACCAGCGAGTTTCCCGCCTTTGCCGCCCGACAGTTGGGCATGGGTGATGTCCCGTTGATGTGTGCTTCTGAGATTGACGTTAAGGGTGCGTTGCCGCGCGTGATTCGGGTGATGGCTCATGTTGAAACAACCCTTGAGCGCTCTGCGGTGCACCACGTCTACTTGCGCGGAGCCGAAGTGCTGCGTCGCGACCTCGCCCAATGAGTTCATCGCTAGGGCGGCCATTGACCGTGCTGATCCAGGGGACTGGACTGATCGGCACCAGTGTTGGTTTGGCCTTGAGTTCTGCTGGTTGGACGGTTCACCTGCGTGATCCCAATGCAGATGCCCTCGATCAAGCCCACAGCCTGGGTGCAGGAAGCAAGGACGCCGTTGCCGCCGACGCTGTTGACCTGGTCGTGGTTGCTGCTCCGCCGGCAGTCACATCCGATGTCGTCACCGCGAGTTTGGATGAGTTTTCGCGTGCCGTGGTTACTGATGTGGCCAGTTTGAAGGAGCACATCCTTCGACAGGTTCAAGACCACCCTGATAGCGAACGCTTTATCGGTGGTCATCCGCTGGCTGGTCGCGAATTGTCTGGTCCCACGGGTGCGCGCTCTGATCTGTTTGAGGGGCGCCCTTGGGTGATTACCCCGAATGCTGGTCAAGATGTTGCGCAAGAGGTAGTTGAGCACCTCATCAATACCGTGCGAGCAGACAAGATTGTGATGTCGGCTAAGAAACATGATGAATCGGTGGCGGTGACCTCGCATCTGCCACAAATCATGGCTAGTGCGACCGCAGCTCGATTGATGACGCTGGATTCTGAAGCGTTGTCCTTGTCCGGGCAAGGACTACGTGACGTGACGCGGATCGCGGGCTCGGATCCTGACCTGTGGGGTCAAATTATTGAAGGCAATGCCCAGGCTCTTGATGCGTTGCTGGGTGAGGTCATCGACGACCTAACACGGTTGCGTGCTGATTTGCATGATCCAGCGGCGGACGCTTCAACAGTGGCTACTGACTTGGTGCGCAAGGGTCAAACAGGCCAAGCACGCATTCCGGGCAAGCACGGTTCGTCGGCGCAGCGCTACGTGAGTGTGTCGGTGGTCATTCCCGACGAACCAGGACGCCTGGCTGCGCTGTTTGATGCTGTGGGATTGCTGGGGGTCAACATCGAGGATGTCTCGCTTGAGCATTCACCAGGACAACCTGTCGGGTTGGCCACGGTCTTTGTCATTCCTGCGTCGGTGGATACCTTGGCGCAAGGGCTTGTTGATAGCGGATGGGTTGTGTATCGGTGAGTTCTGACCATCTCGTTGTTGCTATTGATGGGCCGGCAGGTTCGGGCAAATCCACCACCGCACGATCAGTGGCGAAAGCATTGGATTGTGCTTACCTAGATACCGGAGCGCTGTACCGGGCTATGACCTGGTGGATGCTGGATCAAGGTATCGATATCTCTGATGGTGACGTGATTGCCAGCCGTAGCGCGGAACCCGTCATCACCATTTCTACATCGCCAGAGGCTGTTGAAGTCCACGTCGATGGAGCGGACGTGAGTGAGGCGATTCGCGAACCAGTAGTTGCGGAGGCCGTGAGTGCTGTTTCCCGCGTACCAGCCGTGCGCACCCGCTTGGTGCAGATTCAGCGTGAGGTCATCGCCAGCGGCTCCATCGTGGTTGAGGGGCGCGATATTGGCACCGTGGTGGCTCCAGATGCTGGCGTCAAGATCTTTTTGACCGCCTCACCGTTGGCTCGAGCCCAACGCCGAAACAAGGACTACGGGCAAGCCCACGACGAGGTTGCGGCCACGATGGAGGCCTTAGAGCGACGCGACCTCGTTGACTCCACTAGGGATGTGTCACCCTTAGCCAAGGCAGATGATGCCGTTGAGGTCGACACCAGCGATCTCACCCTTGATCAAGTTATCGCCGCGGTGCTGTCCATCGTGGCTTCGCGCTAGTTCGCACACCGGAAGGTTGGCCCGTCGTGAGTGACAAGTCGGTGAGCGACAACGACTTTGACGACGACCCGTTGGCCAATGAATTCCGTGGACCAATGCCGGTTCTGGCCGTGGTCGGGCGCCCGAATGTGGGCAAATCCACCCTGGTCAATCGCATCCTGGGTCGCCGTGAGGCCGTGGTCGAAGACCGTCCAGGCGTCACGCGTGACCGAGTCGCCTACGACGCAACGTGGAATGGCCGGGCTTTCACCGTGGTGGACACCGGTGGCTGGGAACCAGACGCCAAGGGAATGGCAGCACGTATTGCTCAGCAAGCTGAGGTAGCAATCGACGCGGCTGATGTGGTTTTGCTGGTGGTTGATGCTCGAGTGGGTCCAACGGAAACCGAAGAAGCTGTTGTCAAGGTCTTGCGACGATCGAAAAAGCCGGTGATCTTGGCCGCCAACATGGTTGATGACATGCGCTTCGAAGCCGATGCCAATGATTTGTGGGGTCTTGGCTTGGGTGAACCGCATCCTGTTTCGGCTCTACATGGACGTGGCAGTGGTGACTTGCTTGATGCGATCGTTAATGCATTGCCTGATCCACCCGAAGTTAGTTTTGATTACCCTGACGACGGTCCACGACGCGTAGCTCTCTTGGGTAAACCCAATGTCGGCAAGTCGTCGTTGTTGAACCGGTTGGCTGGCACCGATCGAGTGGTCGTGGACTCGGTTGCCGGAACCACAGTGGACCCCGTGGACGAAGACATTGAACTTGGGGGAGTGACCTGGACGTTCGTGGACACCGCAGGTATTCGCAAGCGGGCCAAAGAAGCCAGCGGACATGAATTCTTCGCGACGTTGCGCACCCAATCAGCCCTGGACAAGGCCGAAGTTGCTGTGGTGTTGATTGAAGTCAATGAGCCCATCGCCGAACAAGACATTCGTATCATGCAGATGGTCGTGGATTCGGGTAGGGCATTGATTATCGGATACAACAAGTGGGACTTGCTCGACGAAGACCGCCGGTACTACCTTGACCGGGAGATCGAGCGCGATCTGGTGCAGTTCCAGTGGGTGCCACGGGTCAACAATTCCGCCAAGACTGGTCGTCACATGGAGCGTCTGGTGCCGGCCCTCGAGACTGCACTCAATAGCTGGGACACGCGAGTGCCCACCGGTCGCTTGAATGCTTTCCTGGGCGAAGTAGTGGCATCGCACCCGCACCCCGTGCGCGGTGGAAAGCAACCACGCATTTTGTTTGCCACTCAAGCGTCAACGCGACCTCCGCGCTTTGTTGTTTTTGCTTCGGGATTCCTTGAGGCGGGGTATCGCCGATTCCTCGAACGCCGTCTTCGTGAAGAGTTTGGTTTTGAAGGAAGCCCCATTGAGGTTTCGGTTCGTGTTCGCGAAAAGCGCCACGGTAAACCGGCAGGGGATTAGCACAACGCCCTGAGGTAGGGTTTCCACGCTCAACAACAGCGGGCTGTAGCGCAGCTTGGTAGCGCACTTGACTGGGGGTCAAGGGGTCGCAGGTTCAAATCCTGTCAGCCCGACAAAGGCTGTGACCTGGAGAGAAATCTCTGGGTCACAGCCTTTTTTGGTTGTGCGTCAGGATTTGGGAGGAGGATCACGGTCGTGATCCGACGGTTCCTGTCAGCCCGACCGACTGGGACTGGCCTCGGAGCAATCCGAGGCCAGTCTTTTTGCTGAGGTGTAGCAGTTTGTGTAGCAGTGTGGTCAGCAATGGGGCGCAGTTCGAAATCCTCAGCTGGGTAGCCACGGGTTTCAATGGTGGGGCAGCGAGCCACCTGAGGACCTCGCGAGGTCAATACGGGCCTTCTGAATGCGACTATGGCAGGAGTAGACAATCCAGTGGCCGACGCTCTCATCCGCCTGTAGGCCGGGGTGTGTTGCTAGTGGACCGGTGGCGAAGTTTCCTTATAATGCAAAATAGTTTTCGAGTCTCCCGGCTCGATTCGCGATCCCTCAGCCCAGGAGATGAGCTCATGTCCGAATCCTCAACGCTTCCCAGTGATTCCACATCAGGCTTGAACTCACCTTCAAGCAAATCCCGACGGTTGCTGATCGTTGGTGCCGTGATCGTGGCCATCGTCGCTGTCGG
>CAMCVY010000135.1 GCA_945881995.1 Bifidobacterium breve
GGACTTGTGCGGGCCATTTATGACTTGTCGCAAACCCTCAACCTTGATGATGTTGTCGCCGAAGGAATTGAGACCGAGGAACAACGCGACGCATTGCTTGACCTCGGCTTCAAGATTGGCCAGGGCTATCTGCTGGCTCGGCCAGTGGGAGCCGAGCAAATGCGGGAATTGTTCGACCAAGAGCGCCGCGCTCTGCAAGAGCTGAGTTAGCCCTTTTCCTTCGCGTCTGGCGTAGCTGAGTCGTCGAATTCATCGGGTAACCGCTTAATCCGCATGTTCATGTTGCGGACCAGCAAAATGCTCGCAATGACAATGACCGTAAACACGATGCCGCCGATGATCCCCAGACCTGGGCCGGTGAAGTTCTCGAGGATGCCCTCAGCCTTAATCATGTTCCACGACCTTCCTTAAGCGAGCATTGCCTGAGCCCCTGAGATGCACGTTGATCGCGTGAGGACAATGATGACGTACACCCGAGATCACAGACGAGGCAACCATGAGCCAGGACCCCAGTGTGTCACCTGATGCTGGCCAGCCCGCGCTCATTCGACCCGCAGCCCGCTACGGCGATGCATCTCCTGCTCGTCAACGACTCAATGCAGTGCTCATCACTGTTGCTGCTCTGACCTTTGTTGGCGGAATCGTTGCCTTGGGCTGGTCGCTTTCCCGTCCTGCATTTACGACCCAACTACGTGCCTATCAGGTGGTTAACGACCGCAGTGTCAAAGTCGAATACCTGGTCCGGGTAAGAGATCCCCAGACCACGGTGACGTGCATCGTTCGGGCTCGCGATCGACAGAGCAATGAAATTGGAAGAACCGAAGTAACCAGCAAGCGAGGTCTGAGTGAGCAAGCCTTAACCGTGACCGTACGCACCACGGTACGGGCTAATCTCGGCGAAATCCAAGGGTGCCAGCTCACCCGCTAACCTAATCAACGCATTGACCGCTCTCTTGGAGGAACGTCGTGGATCCCGAACCGTTGTGGCTGACGCAGGATGCGTTCGACCGGCTAAAGGCCGAGATGGACGATCGCACCGGACCGCTACGTACAAAGATCACCAGCCGGATTGAAGCCGCTCGTGAAGAGGGCGACTTAAAAGAAAACGGTGGTTACCACGCGGCTAAGGAAGAGCAAGGCAAAAACGAAGCCCGCATCCGTCAGCTGCGACAGATGCTCGAGAACGCCGAGGTCGGTGCTCCCGTCCACGATGGCACCGTCCGAGCCGGCAGCCTGGTAACGATTCGCTTTACTGGTGATGACGACACCGAGCAGTTCTTGCTGGGCTCGCGTGAGGAATCAGCGCACACCAGTGTTGACGTCTACTCGCTGAAATCGCCCCTGGGGGCAGCCGTGCTCGGGCTCAGCGTGGGTGACACCGGAACATTTACCGCGCCCAATGGTTCCGACATCTCTGTTGAGGTTGTCGCCGTCGATCCCTACCCGGGATAGCCCTTTAACGCGCTACGGTCTTGCTGTACTTGCGAACTGCCAGCGGTACAAAGATCACCAAAATCACTACACACGAAATGAGTGTGTAAAGAATCGGTGACTGTTGGGGGAAACCACCAACAATTTCACCGGTGGGATTGCCAAACAACTGCCTCTGCGCCAACGTCACGCTCGATAGCGGATTCCATTCCGCGATTGGCTGTAGCCAACTCGGAAAGGTGTTGAGCGGAACGAAAGCGTTGGACAAGAAGGTCAATGGGAATAGCCAGATCAAGCCAGCCGTGTTGGCAACTTGGGCATTAGGCATATACAAACCAACCCAAGCAGCAATCCAACTCAAGGCGAACCCAAAGAACAACAACAAGGCGAAAGCTTCAACAGCCTTGACCGCACCGTTGTTGATGCTCCAGCCGACCGCCAAGCCGGTGATGGCCAGGACAACAAGTGTCAACACTCCACGGAAGATGTCTGACGTCGTGCGGCCCAAAACGACCGCACTCGGTGCCATCGGCAAGGAGCGGAAGCGGTCCAGGATTCCCTTGGTGAGGTCTTCAGCTAATCCGACGGTGGTGTTCGCACCGTTGAAGCCAATAGTTTGAGCAAAGATTCCAGCCATCAAGAACTCGCGATAGTTCCCACCGGCAACCGGAATAGCTCCGCCAAAAACAAAAGCAAACAACAAAACAAAAATAATGGGCTGAACGATGGAGAAGAACCAGGATTCAGGTACGCGTGCAATTTTTAGCAAGTCGCGCTTGGCGACAGCCCATCCATCATGAAGCGCCCACCCAACCAAAGGACGGGATGCTTGCATCGAGGACTTCTCAGTAGCCTGCGCGGTACTCATACTTTGTCCTTACGGCGTGATGAACGCGGCGACGACGCTTGACCGGATTCGGTTTCAGCGACATGGCCAGTAAGCGAGAGAAAAACGTCGTCGAGGGTAGGGCGTCGCAGCGCGATGTCATCGAGGTGGATTCCCGCTGCATCGAGGCTGCGAAGTGCCTCCAGCATCGTCCCTGTCCCACCAGAGACCGGCACCGTGACGCTGCGTTGATCCTGGTCTGTCGTGGCCGCCCCGCTGGACAAACCAGCAAGAGCCGTCGCGGCGCTGGCCAGTTGGCCCACATCGTGAACCACGATCTCGACCCGATCGCCTCCGACTTGATCTTTCAGGGCATCGGCCGTTCCCTCGGCGATGACCTTGCCGTGGTCAATCACAACGATGTTGTCAGCAAGTTGGTCCGCTTCATCGAGGTACTGAGTCGTCAACAAGACCGTTGCGCCATCGTCCACGAGCTCCTCGATCACAGCCCACAGTTCAAGTCGCGAACGCGGATCCAAACCGGTAGTTGGTTCATCCAGGAAAATGATGGATGGCTTGGCTACCAAACTCGCCGCAAGGTCGAGTCGGCGACGCATTCCACCGGAGTACGTCTTCAGTGGTCGATCGGCTGCATCGGTTAAGTCAAAACGTTCGAGTAGCTCATTGGCGCGTGACTTCACCCAGGATGATTTCAAGTGATACAGCGAACCAACCATCGCAAGGTTCTCGCGACCGGTGAGGTATTCATCGACGCCGGCGTATTGCCCAGTCAATCCGATAATGCGCCGCACTTGATCGGGATGCTTGGCCACATCAATGCCACCGACTTCAGCCAGGCCTGCATCGGCCTGCAACAGCGTGGCGAAAATTCGCACCGCGGTGGTCTTGCCTGCACCGTTAGGTCCCAGGAGTCCAAGCACGCTGCCCTCAGGCACCTGCAGGTCAATCCCGTTGAGCGCGGTCACCGAGCCGTACCGCTTGACGAGCCCCTCGGCTCGGATCGCGTCAGTCATTGCGACCTTCCCACTTGATTTATTCCTGAACAGTACCCTATAATACTTGCATGGCGCAAGCAACTAATGAAGCGGTAGGCAGAGCAGCTACTGACATCTCCACAGCAGACCTGGCTTTGGCCCTGTTTGATGTCGTTCGGCTGTCTCGTCGCAGTCGTGGATCAGATGCGATTGAGCCAGCCGCCGTGGCCGTGCTGTCCACCGTTGAGCGGCTTAGGCCTGCGCGTCCCAGTGACGTGGCCGGTGAGCTCCACCTGGACCTATCAACCGTGAGCCGTCACCTGACCCGACTCGAAGATGAAGGTCACCTGCAGCGAACTGAAGATCCCTCGGACCGACGAAGTTGTCGCGTTGAACTCAGCGATGGCGGACGCGATGCGTTGTTTGCGGTTCTGGCTAACCGCGCCGCCACTCTCGACAGTGCGTTGAGTTCATGGAATCCCCAAGACCGTGAAACTCTCGCCACCCTCCTTCGCAATCTCGCTCGTGACCTAGAGGCAGCCCAATGACCACATCATCGACCGCTTCCCCAACCACATCAGCTGAGTTCCCACTCAGTCATCGCCAAATCATGGTGGTGGTTTTTGGTCTGATGACCGCGACGATGCTCGGCGCACTTGACCAAACAATTGTCGCTACTGCGCTTCCCACCATCGTGGGTGACTTAGGCAACCTCAATCAGTTGCCCTGGGTGGTCACCGCATATTTGTTGGCATCGACTGCATCTACTGCCGTTTACGGCCCAATCTCTGACATCTACGGGCGCAAGCGCACCTACCAAGTCGCCATTTTGATTTTCTTGATTGGCTCCATCCTGTGTGGCTTAGCCCAAAACATGCCTCAACTCATCGGTGCACGGTTGATTCAAGGTGTCGGTGGTGGCGGATTGCTCACGATGGGTTTTGCCATCATCGGTGACGTCATTCCCCCGCGTGAGCGCGGTCGTTACGCCGGCTACTTCGGCGCAGTCTTTGGTATTGCCAGTGTCGCTGGGCCACTCGTGGGTGGTTTCTTTGTTGAGAACCTCACGTGGCGTGGAATTTTCTACATCAACATCCCGTTGGGCTTTATTGCCTTCATCACTATTAGCCGCGTGCTGAAAAAGAACGTGACT
>CAMCVY010000136.1 GCA_945881995.1 Bifidobacterium breve
CGGTACCACCGCGCGAATCGCGTGAGTTGATGCTTCCGCTCACGGTGAGTACGCCCTTGACTGCAGGGGTCAAATAGTGGGAGACCGACGCCAACTGCTCATCGGTGAGATCGCTGAGTTCGATGCTTTCGGCCTCGCAGACTTTGACACAGGCCCCAGCTATTTCGTGGGCGTCCTTAAAGGCCACACCCTCACGAACCAGCCACTCAGCGATGTCCGTCGCCAAGGAGAAACCTTGCGGAGCCAACTCCGCCAATCGTGCTGTGTTAAAGGTCAGGGTGCTGACGCAACCAGTGACGGCGGGCAACAAAGTGATCAACTGGGTAATGGCATCGAAGACGGGTTCCTTGTCTTCTTGCAAGTCCCGGTTGTAGGCCAATGGCAATGCCTTGAGGGTGGCAAGCAAACCGGTGAGGTCGCCGATGAGTCGACCGGCCTTACCCCGCGCAAGTTCGGCAACATCGGGGTTCTTTTTTTGCGGCATGATCGATGAACCCGTGGACCATTCGTCGGCCAAGGTGACGAAGGAAAATTCCTTCGTCGACCAGAGCACGATTTCCTCGGCCAACCGCGAGACATCCACGGCAATCATCGCGAGAACAAACGACAATTCGGCTGCGAAATCCCGTGATGACGTCGCATCAATGGAGTTAGCCGCTGAATCGTCAAAGCCCAACTTGGTCGCCAAGGTTTGTGGGTCTAAGCCCAGCGATGTACCAGCCAAAGCCCCAGCGCCATAAGGGGAAACGTTGGTTCGTGCATCCCAATCCTGCAACCGCGCAACGTCGCGCAGCAACGGCCACACATGAGCCAATAGGTGATGTGACAACAACACTGGTTGGGCATGTTGCAAGTGTGTGCGACCAGGCATGACTGCACCTTCGTGCTGTTGAGCCTGGGCAATCAACGCCCCACACAAGTCTGCAACCAGCTGTCCCACCACACGCGCATGGTCACGTGCATACATTCGAAAGAGTGTGGCTACTTGATCGTTACGCGAACGACCAGCCCGCAACCGCCCACCAAGATCAGCACCCAGCAATTCAATCAAGCCACGCTCAAGGGCCGAGTGCACGTCTTCGTCGGTAGGCAGTGGGACGAAGTCACCGCTGGCGACAGCAGCCTCCAGTTGATCCAACGAACCAAGAATCGATGCGCACTGGGCCTTGGCCAGCAAACCTGCGGTCAGCAAACCCTGTGCATGTGCCCGCGATCCAGCAATGTCGTACCGAGCCAGAACCCAGTCAAACTGTGTGGAAACAGACAGGGCAAACATCGCGTCCGCCGGACCGGACGCGAAACGACCTCCCCACAAAGTGGCGGGAGTCTGCTTACCCATTGGTGCCCCTCACTCGTAAATTGCGCTCAGCCGCGATACGACTGGGCATTCCCCAAATATCAACAAAGCCCTTGGCCAACGACTGGTCGTAGGTGTCGCCTTCGTCATAGGTAGCCAAGTCAAAGTCGTACAACGACGAATCTGATCGACGACCATTAACGACTGCGGTGCCAGCGTGCAGCTTCATCCTGATGTCACCAGTGACAAATTCCTGCGTCGATGCGATGAACGCGTCCAGCGCATCCTTGAGCGGCGAGAACCACAGACCGTCATAGACCAGCTCGCCCCACCGCTGCTCGACTCCCCTTTTGAAGCGGGCTAGATCGCGTTCGATCGTCACGTTTTCTAGTTCCTGGTGCGCGGTGATCAAAGCAATAGCACCGGGAGCCTCGTACACCTCGCGAGACTTAATGCCCACGAGTCGGTCCTCCACCATGTCGAGGCGACCAATGCCCTGCGCTCCCGCACGCTTGTTGAGTTCTTCAATGGCCTGCAGCATCGTGACCTTGCGACCGTCAATGGCAACTGGCACACCGGACTTAAACGAAATGACGACTTCATCGGCTTCACGAGGCTGGCTCGGGTCGCTGGTGTACGAGTACACGTCTTCGATAGGGGCATTCCAGATGTCCTCAAGGAAGCCAGTTTCAATCGCGCGGCCCCACACGTTCTGGTCAATGGAGTACGGCGACTTCTTGTTGACATCAATGGGCAAGTTGTTGCGCTCAGCGAATTCAATGGCCTTGTCCCGCGTCATGCCCGAGTCACGCACAGGCGCGATACACCGCAAGTTCGGAGCTAAAGCGGCAATACCGACTTCAAACCGCACCTGGTCATTGCCCTTACCCGTGCAGCCGTGACCCACAATGGTGGCGTTGTGCTTCTTGGCAGCATCGACCAAGTGCTTGACGATGGTCGGGCGTGAAAGGGCTGAGACCAACGGGTAGCGATCCATGTACAACGCGTTGGCTTGCAGAGCCGGAAGGCAGTACTCGTCGGCAAACTCGTCCCGAGCATCGGCGACTTCGGCCTCAACAGCTCCACAGTCCAGGGCGCGCTGACGGATGACATCGAGGTCCTCGCCGCCTTGACCAACATCGGCCGCAACTGCGATGACTTCGGCACCGGTTTCCTCAGCAATCCAGCCGATCGCCACCGAGGTATCGAGGCCTCCCGAATAGGCCAGTACTACGCGCTCTTTCACTGCATGTTCCCTTCGCTATTTACCTGCTGGTCAAATTGTTTGCTGTACCGAACCAATGTGGTCACCGGCGCGCCGAACTAAGCGCCAAGAGATGCTCAACAACGGCTTCTCCGCCAGTGATTTCCTTCGTGATCAACAAAACCGTGTCATCCCCGGCCACACTGCCGATGACACCTGGCAATCCACCGTGATCAATCGACGAAGCCAAGAATTGCGCAGCCCCGGGAGGCGTGCGGACAACCACGAGGTTGGCTGAAGCTTCCACGCCGACTACGAGTTCCTCGATCACTCGGGTTAACCGAGCCGAAGCTGCGCGCTCATCAGAACCTTCGGCTCCTTGATCAATGACGTAGACCAAGTGTCCATCGGCATCACGCAAACGCACAGCGCCAAGTTCGAGTAAGTCCCTAGACATGGTGGCCTGCGTGACTTCTACACCGTGACTAGACAGCAGGTCGCGGAGTTCGGGCTGCGACTTGACCTGATGGGCTTGCAACAGCTCAACGATCAGCGCGAGCCTGGCGACTTTGGTATTGGGCACGCTCATGAAGTGGCCTCCTTCAGAATCTGAGGCAGGGCCTGCACAAACTCGTCGAGCTCGACCTGGGTGATCACCAGCGGCGGCGCCAGCCGGATCGCGTCGGGGGCCACAGCATTCACGAGAAATCCCTTAGCCCGAGCGGCGGCTTCCACCGCGGAACCCGTCACCCCCTGAAGGACGACGGCCTGCAACAGTCCTACGCCACGCACACCAACAATGTTCTCGTGCCGAAGAGCAACGATCGATTCCGACAAGTGAGCACCCATGAGGCTCACATGATCAAGCAATCCCTGGGATTCGATCGTGTCAATGACTGCCAACGCCGCTGCACACGAAACTGGATTGCCACCAAAAGTAGAACCATGATCGCCAGGGATAAACAAATCAGCGGCGGCACCGAAAGCAATGACCGCACCAATAGGTAGTCCGCCACCTAAGCCTTTGGCCAAGGTCATCACATCAGGCACCACACCAGCAGCAAGTGAGGCAAACCAGTTTCCCGTTCGACCCATACCTGTTTGAACCTCGTCCATGATCAACAAGGCACCAGCGTCGTCACAGGCTTGACGTGCTGCAGCTAGGTAGCCGGCCGGAGCGGGATGCACCCCGGCTTCGCCTTGGATCGGCTCCAAGATGACAGCCGACGTCGCGCTGGTAATGGCGCCTTTCAAAGCCTCGACATCGCCGTAAGGCACAAAAACCACATCGCCAGGGAGCGGCTCAAAGGGTGAACGCTTGCCGGGCTGCCCGGTCAGCGCTAGGGCTGCAGCAGTGCGGCCATGGAAAGCGCCGTCGGTGGAGACCAACCCCAACCGTGTGCCCTGTCCGTGCTTGCGAGCCAACTTGAAGGCCGCTTCATTAGCGGTCGCACCGTCATTGCAGAAGAAAATTTTGCAGGGGTGACCGGTGAGCGCCTGCAGTTTCTTGGCCAAGGCCAGTGCCGGCTGATTGGCGTACAAGTTTGAGGTGTGCGCGATTTGACCCACCTGAGATGAAACAGCATCAACCACCGCTGGGTGGCCGTGACCAAGGGAGGACACCGCGATGCCAGCAACCAAATCCAGGTAGCCGTTTCCTTCGCTGTCCCACACTCGCGAGCCGACACCGCGCACCAACTCAATCGACGGTGTGGAGTAGTTGTTGAGAAATGCGCTTTCCCATTCTTGTTGCAGCGTCATGGCGTCACCATGGTTCCGCTGCCTTCATCGGTAAACACCTCGACCAGAACTGCATGCGGAACCCGACCATCGAGAACGTGTGCTCGGTT
>CAMCVY010000137.1 GCA_945881995.1 Bifidobacterium breve
AGGCGTCGATGCCTCCATTGAAAACTCTGGCGAGAACATTGAAATCCGCGCCAACTCTGAGGAGCGCGCGCTCGCAGTTCTTGATGTCTTCAAGGAAAAGCTCATCAAGCGCCAGCTGTCACTGAAGATTCTCGATGCCGGTGACCCACAAGCCTCGGGCAAGGAATTCAAAATTCAAATCAAGCTCAAAGAAGGCATCACCCAAGAACAAGCTAAGAAGATTGCCAAGCTCATTCGTGATGAAGGTCCTAAAGCTGTCAAGACCCAGGTCCAAGGTGAAGAACTTCGAGTCACGAGCAAGTCACGCGATGACTTGCAAGAAGTACAAGCCCTAGTCAAAGGCGCTGACCTAGATTTCGCTACGCAGTTTGTGAACTATCGCTAACGCGTAACTTCAGCGCGCCATTGCCTCTAGGCGGGCAATTCGCTGTTCCATCGGCGGGTGCGTGGAAAAAAGTCGAGTCATTCCTGCTGCATTAAAGGGATTGGCAATCATCAACGCTGATGTGGTTTGGAGCGCTGGTTCCGGCGTGAGGGGTGCATCAGCCGTGCCCTGCTCCAGTTTGCGCAAAGCGCTCGCAAGTGCGAGCGGATCCTGAGTTAACAAAGCGCCCGATTCGTCAGCGTCATATTCGCGCGAGCGACTTATTGCAAACTGAACGATGGTCGCCGCGATCGGGCCGACAATCAAAATAATCAACCCCGCAAAAGGATTGCGATCACGATCACCATTTCCGCCCATGGGAATCAACCAAGAAAACTGCACTAAAAACATAATGACGCTCGCGATCGTGGCCGCTACTGAAGCGATCAAAATGTCGCGGTTATACACATGGCTTAGTTCATGCCCGAGGACGCCACGCAGTTCGCGTTCGTCCAACAACTGCATGATTCCCTCGGTACAGCACACGGCCGCATTCTGGGGATTTCGACCAGTGGCAAACGCATTAGGGGCCTGCGTCGGTGACATATAAAGCCGAGGCATGGGCTGGCCGGCTTGCATCGAAAGCTCGCGCACGATGCGATACATCGCGGGCTGATCGTTTTCCGTTACCGCATAAGCCCGCATTGACTTCAGGGCGAGCTTGTCGCTCTTGAAGTAGGCATAGCCATTGGTTCCCAGCCCGATGAGTAAACCGATGAATAATCCGGTGGTACCGCCGAGTACCGACCCAATCACCAGCAGAAGCCCACTGAGGGCAACCAGCAAGATCGCTGTCTTCAATCCGTTGTAATGCATGTCAGCTCACCTCGCTTCGCCCAAGTACTGAGAGATCAATCATCCGACGAGTTCCACTCGGCAGCAAGTTGATCCATCTCATGCACCAGGGAACCACTTCCCGTCGCAGCGCTAGAGGTGGATTGACCCACCCAAGCCAACGCATCAAACGGGCACACATCGATGCAGATGCCGCAATACATACACAGACCAAAATCAATAGCGAATCGGTCGAGGTATTGCACGGTGACCGGTCGGGCACCGCCCGTTTCCTGCACGACGGGATGCGACTCGATGTGTATGCACTTGTCTGGACATTCCTTCACACACAACATGCACGAGGTGCAATCAGGCGGGTTGAGGGCGATTGATCCACGTCGGGGCTGGCTATTCATCAACGTGCCTTGGGTTCTGCGATAAGGGAAAAGGACTTCAACAGCGGGTGTTCGGGTCCATCCTGTGCCAATAGCAAGTGCTCGGCCGGCCCAGACGAAAGCTCAATGCCAAACATTTCCGCTAATTCACGCTCATGCCAGGCCGCACCCGGGAAAGTATCGACAACCGAGGCCACTACCTGACCATCGCGAACTCGACTACGCACTGCAACAGTTCGCGCTTTCGCATCACTCAGCAAAGCAACCACCTCACACTCCCCGTCGCCACGATCAACGCCCGTGATGAATTCCAAACGGGCGAAATCATGCTCCACCTTCAACACCTTCAACGCTTCGGCCCAGTGCGAAACGTCAATGTCGTACAGCTCAAGGCCGACAGTGTCACTCGCGGCGACGGCGTCAAAAGTAGCGATCCATGCGTTCATCGTCATGCGCGAACGTCCAACAACAAAGTGCGTAATCCGTCGATCAAAGCTTCAGGACTAGGCGGACACCCCGGTACATACACATCGACGGGAACGAGGCGATCGACTCCGTCGACAACGGCGTAGGAATCCCAGTACGGTCCACCCGTCGCAGCACAGGCACCAAAGGACATCACTCGCGCTCCCGGGCCCATGCGTTGATACAAAGCCACGACGTACGGCGCTAGGGCTGTGGTCACAGTGCCCGACACCACTAAGACGTTGGCACCGGCACTGTCGCTGGCGCTGTCACTGGCGGCAAACCCATTCAGGTCGATGGCAGTCTGCCCTTGCAACTGGCTGACCAGAGTCGCAGCGGCCGCATACTCCACTCCACAGCACGCCAAGCCCGCTTCCACGGCCCACAGGTGCACTGGTTGCCCATCGACCACTACAGCAACAGGCGTTGTGTCCTGCATCACAGTGGCTCCTTTCGATGGCTTCCTCGGTCAGCAGTCCTAACTTACGCTCCGGTAGGGTCAAAGCGGTTCAAAACGACACTTAAGACAAGGAAGGCTCCGTGACCAAGCAGGTCGTGCCCCTCGATCGCGTCATCATCCGATTTGCCGGCGACTCCGGCGATGGAATGCAACTTACGGGTGACCGATTCACCTCAGAAACCGCCACCTTCGGTAACGACCTTTCCACGTTACCCAACTTCCCCGCTGAGATCCGCGCACCTGCCGGAACCCTGGCTGGCGTCTCGAGTTTCCAACTCCACTTCGCCAGTCGCGACATCATGACGCCAGGCGATGCACCCAATGTGCTCGTCGCCATGAACCCCGCAGCGCTCAAGGCGAACATCGCCGACGTTCCTCGTGGTGGCTCCATCATCGTCAACACGGATGAATTCACTAAGCGCGCTTTGCAAAAAGTCGGCTACGAATCCAACCCGGTTGAAGATGGTTCACTCGACAGCTTCCATGTTCATCCGATCGCTTTGACGTCCATGACGGTCGAAGCGCTCAAAGGCTTTGATATTTCGAAAAAGGATGCGGAACGCAGCAAGAACATGTTCGCGCTGGGTCTGTTGTGTTGGCTCTATAACCGCCCAACCGAGGGAACCGTTAAGTTCCTGAATCAAAAATTTGGCAAGAAGCCGGACATTTTGGCGGCCAACTTGGCGGCCTTCACAGCTGGTCACGCATTCGGTGAAACCACCGAGGATTTCGCTGTTTCCTACGAGGTCAAGCCGGCCCCGATGGATGCCGGAACCTACCGAAACATCACTGGGAACACCGCTCTTTCCTACGGCTTGATCGCAGCTGGCCAGCTCTCGGGCTTGCCGGTTTACCTCGGCGCCTACCCGATCACGCCAGCCAGCGACATCTTGCACGAACTGAGCAAGCACAAGCAGTTCGGTGTGGTGACGTTCCAAGCCGAAGACGAGATCGCCGGTATCGGAGCCGCCCTTGGCGCATCGTTTGGCGGGGCGCTGGCCATCACCACAACCTCTGGCCCTGGCATTGCGTTGAAGTCGGAAACCATCGGACTTGCTGTGTCGATGGAACTCCCGCTCGTAGTCATTGACATTCAACGCGGTGGACCATCCACCGGATTGCCTACCAAGACCGAACAGTCTGACTTGCTCCAAGCAATGTTCGGCCGAAACGGTGAAGCACCTGTTCCTGTTGTTGCACCACGCAGCCCCGTCGACTGCTTTGATGCAGCCATTGAGGCCTGCCGCATCGCCACGAAGTACCGCACGCCGGTGTTCTTGCTGTCCGATGGCTACCTGGCCAACGGTTCCGAGCCGTGGTCGCTTCCCAACGTCGAAGACCTGCCTGATTTGCACGTGGATTTTGCCACCGGGCCTAATCACACGTTGGCCGATGGCACAGAGGTTTTCTGGCCGTTCAAGCGCGATCCTGAAACGTTGGCTCGCCCCTGGGCCATCCCTGGCACCGCCGGGCTCGAACACCGCATCGGCGGCATCGAAAAGGCCGACGGCAGTGGAAACATCTCTTACGATCCGGCCAACCACGACTTCATGGTGCGCACTCGACAGGCCAAGGTCGATGGCATTGCTAACGACATTGAGCCTC
>CAMCVY010000138.1 GCA_945881995.1 Bifidobacterium breve
TTTCGTCAGCCACGCGTGGTCGGACCCATCACGTGGGAGCGCCCCCTAGTCGTTGATGCAGCGCGCTTCCTGCAAAGCACCACCAAGACCGCACAGTCCAAAGTCACGGTGATCGGACCCGCGTCGCTAGCGCTTCGCCTAGTCGATGAGCACTACGGCTCCATTGACAAGGTTGCCTTTGCCGTTGCCGATGCGTTGAACCAAGAGCTCCGCGCCCTTGATGCCCTCGGCATTGACCTGATTCAGTTGGACGAGCCCGAGGTGCACTTCCGGCACAGCCAACTCGAAGGCTTTGCCGTCGAAGCCATCGACCGCGCATTTGCTGGCATCAAGGCCCGCAAAGCCCTGCACATGTGTTACGGATACAGCAAGAACATTGCTGAAAAGCGGGCCACACCGGTGTATCCAGCCGCCATCAAACTGTTGTCTCAGACCACGGCCGATGCCCTCTCCTTGGAATATGCCCAGCCGCTACACACTCCAGACTTGTTGGAAAGTGCTGGCGATAAGGCGGTCATCTTGGGCGTCCTCAACATGGATACCGAAGCGCCCGTCGAAACCGTGCAACAAATCGTGGACATGGCGTCAGCTGCCGTTGAGGTCGTGGGACCGGACCGTTTGGAACTGGGTTCAGACTGTGGGATGTGGTTCTTGCCGCGCGATGTGTGCTTCGACAAGATCTCGGCGATGGGCCAAGCTGCCGAGCAACTGCGTCGCACCTACTCCTAACGTCTAGTTTTCCACCAGGCGCGCCAGTTTTTCCAACGACTTCTTCACGCCGAAGCTAAAGAACGGTTTGGCGATGGGCCAACCCCATTGACCGATTTTGCCTAGCGGCAGCTCGAGATCTTCGGCCCAAACAAATCGCGTACGGTTATTGGGAAGTTCAAAGAACTCAAACGTGCCAGTACCCACCACCACGTTGCCGGTGTGCACGACCTCGCAGATACGCGCGCGATCCCAGACACTGATGACAAAGGTGTCTAGAAAACCGATCTTGCCAACCCCACTCCACGCCTCGATCACGCTGCCCTGGCTGGCGCCGTCGCCACTAGCGACACTGACTTTGGTGCCCAGAATCCATTCAGCTTGTCTCGTCCAGTCAAAAACCACATCCCAAACCGCCTCGCACGGGGCGTCAATGATGATGTCAACCGTCACATTGGTCATGACCGGTCCTAGTCCTTATCGGACGTAACAGAAGCCTCAGCCGGCTCTTCGCCCGAGGTGTCGACCTCGTCGCCACTGGCCTGATTGAGGGCTTCTTCGATGACCATGGGTGCAGGACGCTCTGGGACAGCAATTCCTGCACGCGTCATTGCAGCTGCGAGATCGGCAATGTAATCCTCGCGCTGCACCAGGTCACGCGAAACCCGATCAAGGACCTCGTCAACCTGCGCCATGCGATATCCCCGCAGACCCACCCCAAAACGCGTGCGATCTAAGTCCGCGCCGACCGTCCACCGATCCTCTGGAAGAGCGACAGGAGGCACATCAGGGTCGGCAGAACTCATCCGCCCGCGAGTGCTGGCACCGAATGCGGCTGCTGCCGCCACGATCGCCATCGCCAGCACAACCAATGCAATAGCCACTTCGCCTCCTACGTGCAACGCTGATGCTTCACAATAGTGCGTAGTGCCATTGCCCACCCACTCACAGACTCGGAGCCGTGTGTGTCACTGACCCTGGGAAACACCACTTTTGAGTCCACTGACTTGCTCATCATGGCCATCGTCAATCGCACGCCCGATTCGTTTTATGACAGTGGGGCCACATTCAGCGATGATACGGCGATGGCCGCGGTCGACCGCGCGATTGATGAAGGTGCGGACATCATTGACATCGGTGGAGTCAAAGCGGGTCCTGGTGAATTCGTTGATGCGGAAGAAGAGATCCGACGCACGGTCAACTTTGTTGAAGCAGTGCGCGCAAAACACGATGCAACCATCATCAGTGTTGACACCTGGCGTCATGAAGTCGGCGAAAAGGTCTGCGAGGCAGGCGCCGACATCCTCAACGACGCGTGGGGTGGGGTTGATCCGCAACTTGCGGAAGTTGCTGCTCGATTCAAGGTGGGGTTGGTGTGCACGCATGCCGGCGGTCAACAACCCCGCACCCGCCCGCATCGCGTCACTTACGACGACGTCATGAGCGACATCATCGACACCACGGTTGGTCTCGCCGAACGGGCCGCAGGGTTAGGAGTCCCGCGCACTTCCATTCTGATCGACCCGGGCCATGATTTCGGAAAGAACACTCGCCATTCCCTGCAAGCCACCGCCCAGCTCAACGACATGGTGCAGACCGGATGGCCAGTGTTGGTTTCACTGTCGAACAAGGACTTTGTTGGCGAGACCTTGGACCGCCCCGTCGGTGAGCGATTGACAGGAACTTTGGCCACTACAGCGGTCAGTGCCTGGCTCGGGGCGCGGGTCTTTCGGGTGCACAATGTGGCTCAGACTCGCGAGACTTTGGACATGGTGGCGTCCATCGCCGGCTCGCGTCCTCCTGCGGTAGCCCGCCGAGGCCTTGCCTGAGGCTGATTTCAGGCTTTACATACCCCAAACAATTCCCTGACACACTGCGAATAACCGAGCCCCACTATCTAGTCATCAGAGTACGAACCAACGAACCCCTCAGGTGGTTAATCATGAACAAGCCAACACTGTTTAGCAGTGCGAAAGCTGCCACGCTCGTTGCTGCCGGCGCCATCGGTGCGACCGCGCTCACCGGATTTGCTTTCGCTGCAAACTCCACTCCCGATCCGTCCACCGGATCTACACCCAGCGCGACTGCACCCGCTGGTCCCGCGCAAGACGCAGCCAAGGGTCCACGTGATGGTCGTGGTGGTCCTGGTGGCGTCTTCGGTCACATGGGACCCAACGGCCCAGTTCTCCACGGTGACGTCACGGTGAAGGACAAGGAGGGCATCGTCAAGAACGTTCGCGTACAAACCGGTGTCGTCACTGCAGTGAGCGCGACTTCCCTGACGCTCAAGAGCAGCGATGACTACGTCGGAGAGTGGATGATCAACTCCGACACCAAGGTTCGTCGCGACAAGGAGCAGGCCACCATCAACAAGGTCGCTGTTGGTGACACCGTCACGGTGATGGGATCCATCGCTTCCGACACCGCAACAGCTGAGCGAGTCCGTGCCTTCACCAAGGAAGGACTAGCAGCTGCCGAAAAGGACCGTGCAGCCCGCCAACAGAACAAGGCTGGCAATGATCAGCGCGGACCTGGCATGGGTGGCCCCGGTCAGCGCGGACCTGGCATGGGTGGCCCAGCAAGCGACACCACGGCCTAACCCGTAGGCGCATCTCGATTCACGCCAGCGCCCCGATCAAGCACCTGTCCCCCACAGGCTTGGTCGGGGCACCGGTGTGTCTGGACTAAAAAGTTAGGGCTGGTCCTCAAGAACTTCGTAGCCAGACGGCGACAAATGTGCCTGGTGACCCAAACCGAATTCAATGGCTTCCATCGCCTGCTCCACCGAACGTGTCCAGATCAAAGCATCAGCTGCGCTTTGCCGCAAGAAGCCTTGATCAACAAAGGCTTGGACCTGGGCCTTCAACGGATCAAAGAGTCCATCGGGGTCGAGTACCACCACGGGTTTGTCGTGCATTCCTAACGTGCGAGCAACCCAAATCTCGAGCAACTCCTCTAGTGTTCCTAATCCACCCGGCAACGCTAAGAAAGCATCCGCACGCGCATCCATCAACGCCTTGCGTGATCGCATGTCATCAGTAACTACCAAATCGTCTGCATCATGATCAGTGATCTCCACATGAACCAAGGCACGAGGAATCACGCCCGTGGTGTGGGCACCTTGCGCACGCGCCGCCCGAGCGAGTGCACCCATCATGGAGATTGCGCCACCACCGGATACCAAAGACCAGCCACGCTGGCCCAATGCGGTACCCACCTGGGTCGCAAACTCCACGTGCGCGGGGTCAATGTCTTGTGAGGCAGAACAAAACACACAAACGGACGTCACAGCTGCGGGGGCTCAATCTCGGCAGCGGCACTTTCAGCCTTGATCCGATCAATGAGCGCAGCACGTTCAGCCGCCAGCAGCTTGGTGTTGTCAGCCTGGGCATTAACGATGATCGCCACGGCCT
>CAMCVY010000139.1 GCA_945881995.1 Bifidobacterium breve
GTGAACCTGGAAGCCAGAACCCTGATCAACGACGACAGAAGAGCCACCAGTTGGAACCTGTGGCTCAAGAGTTTCATCTGTCGTGGCGGTCACACAACAACCCTAACCAACGGCCGAACCGCTCGTGGAGTGAACCTAGGAAACGCGAAACTACTTCTCGCGGACCATGAGTTCTCGAGCCAACTGGCGATAGGCATCTGCGCCATTGCTTGACGGTGCATACGAGGTGATGGGCTCGCCAGCAACCGAGGTCTCCGGGAACTTGATCGTTCGATTAATGACCGTATGGAATACCCCATCGCCAAAGGCATCGACCACGGTTTGTAGGACTTCGCGCGAGTGCACTGTGCGTGCGTCGTACATCGTCGCCACGATTCCTTCAAGAACCAATTCCGGATTGAGTCGCTGCTGAACCTTTTCGATGGTGTCCATCAGTAGGGCTACTCCACGCAAGGCAAAGAATTCGCATTCAAGGGGAACGATGACCCCTTGTGAGGCGGTCAAAGCGTTAACCGTCAGCAATCCCAGCGAGGGCAAGCAGTCGATGATCACGTAGTCGTAGTCATTCAGGACTGGCTTGATCGCGTCGGCCAGGATTTGTTCACGGGCGACTTCATTGACCAATTGCACTTCGGCCGCTGAGAGGTCAATGTTGCCTGGGATCAAATCCAGGTCCTTGACGTTGGTCTTGAGCAACACGTCATGAACAGTGACGTCACGAGAGGTCAGCAGGTTGTAGATGGTTTTATCCATGTCGTGGGGGTTGAACCCCAAACCAACGGACAGTGCACCTTGTGGGTCGAAGTCAATCAAGAGCACACGGCGTCCCGCTTCAGCCAACGCAGCACCCAGGTTGATTGTTGACGTGGTCTTGCCTACGCCACCTTTTTGGTTGCACATCGAGATGACCCGAGCCGGGCCATGAGTGGTCTTCGGTTTAGCCTCAGGGAAAACAGGCATGGGTCGAAACGTGGGGCCAAGAGTTGGTTTACTCACCGGACAGATGCCTCTCCATGCTTGCGTGTGTAGAGGGACAGTCTGCCTCGTGGCAGCGTCGACCGGAAGGCGTACCCCAAAAACAGGCGAATTAGCCCAACGCCCTCGGGTGGGCCTGCGCGTACACCTCACGTAGGCGGTCAATGGTCACCATGGTGTAAATCTGGGTCGTCGTTACCGAGGCATGACCCAGTAACTCCTGGACGACGCGTACATCGGCCCCACCATCTAGCAGATGTGTGGCAAAGGAATGTCGCATCGTGTGTGGCGACACATCACTGGTGATGGCCGCACGCTCGGCCGTGGATTTCAAAATTGTCCAAGCGCTTTGTCGGGACAAGCGCCCGCCACGGGAGTTCAGGAATAGGGCGCCACCGTTTAGCTTGCTTCCCGTTGCAGCTGCCAGCCCGGGGCGCCCGCGCACGAGATAGGCATCCAAGGCTGCTTGGGCAAAACTTCCCACGGGTACGACACGTTCCTTGCCGCCCTTTCCCTTGAGTCGAACCAGCGAAGGATCGGAAACATCATCAACGTCCAGAGCCACGACTTCAGAGATTCGCGCTCCTGTGCCGTAAAGCAACTCCAGCAGCGCCGAATCACGAACAGCGCGAGCACCATCAGGAACACTGGCAGCTGCTCCCAGAATCAACGAAATCTCATCAACGGTTAACGCCTTAGGCAGCCGCCTGGCGGGGCGAGGTGGGTGCACTCCGCGCGCAACATCAACAGTGAGCAATCCTTCAGATACCGCGAACTTGTGTAGGCCTCGCACGGCAGCCAAGCACCGTCCCACCGAACTTTCCGACAAGGCCGGCCCCAACGCATCACCCGTACGAAGGCTGGCCACAAACGTGGCGACATCGGCCTCGCTTAAGCCGGCCAAGTCTGTTGTGCCGCACTCCTGCAAGAACGCTTGATAGCGACGTAGATCTCGGCGATAAGCGGCAATCGTGTTTGCCGACAGGCCGCGTTCAATTCCCACATGATCGAGGAAACTACGCGTCACTACCTGACAATCCACCCCTGTCGCAACCAATTGCATCACGCCTCAATCACGCAAGGACGCTCTCCAGCGTCACAGCAGGCATTTCAGGGAACGCTTCGGCGACAGCTGCATAGGTCAACTTCCCATCGTAAGTGTTCAGTCCAAGCGCGAGAGCGTGATCCTTACGCATCGCGTCCTTCCACCCGCGATTGGCTAGTTCCAAAGCGTACGGAAGCGTGACGTTGGTCAACGCGTACGTAGACGTGTAAGGAACAGCCCCTGGCATATTGGCCACGCAGTAGAAGACAGTGTCGTGGACCTTATAGGTGGGATCGGAATGCGTCGTGGGCTTGGAGTCTTCGAAGCAACCCCCCTGGTCAATTGCGATATCGACCAGCACTGCCCCTGTCTTCATCTGCGAGACCAGCTCGTTGGTCACCAACTTCGGAGCCTTCGCCCCAGGAACCAGCACGGCGCCAATGACGAGATCTGCGTCGCGAACCGCACGTTCAATTTCAAATTTATTGGAGGCAACCGTTTGCACATGGCCTTGATAAATCCGGTCCATGGTCCGCAGCCGATCAATGTTGTTGTCCATCAAGATCACTTCAGCTTCCATACCCAAGGCAATGGCTGCGGCATTGGCTCCGGCAACACCGGCACCAATAACTACGACTTTGGCCGCGTACACCCCTGACACGCCACCCATCAGGACACCGCGACCGCCGTTGACTCGCTGCAGGGTCGTCGCACCTACTTGTGGCGCCATGCGGCCGGCCACCTCTGACATCGGCGCCAGCAAAGGCAGTGTGCGGCCAGGCAATTCCACAGTCTCGTAGGCGATGCCGGTTACGCCTTGCTTGAGCAGGGCCTGAGCACATTCTTTTCCGGCCGCTAAGTGCAGGTAGGTGAACAGCGTCTGACCTTCGCGCATGCGGTGGTACTCATCAGCGATCGGCTCTTTGACTTTAAGGATGAGATCCCCGGTGGCCCACACATCATCAGCGGTGGGAAGGATCGTTGCACCCGCTGTGACGTACTCAGCATCGGTAATAGACGAGCCCACGCCAGCTGATTCCTGGACAAAGACTTCGTGGCCGTGGTGAACCAACTCCACCACTCCCGCAGGCGTAATGGCTACTCGAAATTCATTGTTCTTAATTTCGCTAGGGATTCCGACCTTCACGATGCCAACCTCGTCTCAGAATGGAATGTGATTCCTTTTCCACAATAGACCCGTTTGCGCAAAACTACGATGTGTCCCGCAAGCGAAAGGACCCAAATGTCCTTTTGTCAGTGGCGCGCCGCAACGCTAGCGCGGGTTTCGCAGTCCCAGGGCTAATACCGCGCAGGCCAACGTGGCATTGCGAACCTGGCCCGCCAGAACGGCATCAATAACTGCATGCAAAGGGAAACGCCCCACCACGATGTTGGCCTCTTCCCCCTCGGGAACGAAATCGGTGACCTCGCAGGCGGACAAGTGTTCAGCCAAGAAGACCGAAATGACCTCATCACTGCCACCAGGTGTCAGAGCCAATTCCAGCAGGGGCGTCCACTGTGCAGCTTGCAGCCCGGCCTCTTCCGCGAGCTCGCGTTGGGCGGTGACCAGGGTTGGTTCGCCCTCAACATCGCGAAGGCCAGCCGGCACTTCCCACATGCGAGCCATCATCGGGTGGCGATATTGTTCCACGAGCACCACATGCCCGTCGTCATCGAGCGCGATCACCGCGACGGCACCTGGATGGCGCACTACATCGCGTTGAACTAGGCCCCCACTACTCAAAACGACATCATCAGTGACTACGTTCCACACGTGCCCGGAAAAACTCACCTGTGAGCCGGTAACTGTGCTGCCACCTGGGCGATCGTGCAAAAGCCCGACATCGCGAACGGGCACGTTAGTAGTCACGACTGGCAACTAGCGCGTCGAACTTGCCAGAGCTTCGCCCGATCGAACCGCCAGCACAGCAGCAACCAAACCCGCAAAGAGTGGGTGCGCGGCCGTGGGGCGGGAACGAAATTCGGGGTGAGCTTGGGTGGCCACGTAATACGGGTGAACGTCAGCTGGAAGCTCAACGAATTCAACCAAACGACCATCGGGTGACGTGCCTGAGAAAACCAAACCGGCTTCTT
>CAMCVY010000140.1 GCA_945881995.1 Bifidobacterium breve
CTTGTTCTTTGAAGACTCCACGCGGACCCGCATCTCGTTTGAGGCTGCGGCAAAGCGCCTCTCGGCTGACGTAATCAACTTTTCCGCCAAGGGTTCGAGCGTGAGCAAAGGCGAGAGTTTGAAAGACACCGCGCTGACGCTTGCCGCTATGGGCGCAGATGCAGTGGTCATTCGGCACGCGATGTCGGGGGCTCCGCATCGGTTGGCACACGCCGACTGGATGGATGCCCACGTGATTAACGCGGGGGATGGAACGCACGAACATCCCACTCAGGCGTTGCTCGATGCTTTTACCCTGCGTCAACACCTGAGTGACCACATCACGGCGTCAGGTGCGGGTAGCACGGGTCTTGATGGCTTGCATGTGGCCATCGTTGGTGATGTCTTGCACAGCCGAGTCGCCCGCTCCAATGTTCACTTGCTCAACACCCTGGGTGCGAAGGTCACGGTGGTTGCTCCTCCGACGTTGATGCCCTTGCACACCGACAACTGGCCGTGTGAGAGCTCATATTCCTTAGATGAGGTCCTGCCGAACGTTGATGCGGTGATGATGCTGCGGGTTCAGCACGAACGAATGGATGGCGGATTTTTCCCGAGTGCCCGTGAATACAGCCAGCGCTATGGCCTGACGGTCCAGCGAGCCGCCACGATGCCCGATCACGCCATTGTGATGCACCCCGGCCCGATGAATCGTGGACTAGAGATTGAGTCTCGAGTCGCGGATTCATCACGCAGCGTGATTGTCGACCAGGTTCGCAATGGTGTCTCAGTTCGAATGGCTGTGCTCTACCTGCTTCTCGGTGGCAACGAATCGGCATTGGGAGATGGGGCCGCATGAGCGCGATCGTGTTGAGGAATGTGCGACCTCTCGGGGGAGCCAACGTCGATGTTTTGATTGATAACGGTGTGATCGCTGCCATTGGCGCGGACCTGCCGGTTGACCAAGCGCACATCATTGACGGTAAGGGAGCTGTCTTGCTCCCCGGATTTGTTGACTTGCATACGCACCTTCGTGAACCCGGTCGTGAAGATGCGGAAACCGTTGAGACCGGTACGGCAGCGGCGGCGCGCGGTGGATTCACTGCGGTGTTCGCGATGGCCAACTCCACACCCGTGGCTGACTCTGCGGCCGTGGTCGAACAGGTATGGCGACTTGGCCGGGACATTGGCTTGTGCGATGTACATCCAGTAGGGGCGGTATCGGTCGGCCTTCGTGGCGAACAGCTAGCCGAATTGGGAACCATGGCTGATTCAGCAGCGCGGGTTCGAGTCTTTAGCGATGACGGACACTGCGTATCTGATGCCTTGCTGATGCGTCGGGCCCTGGAATACGTCAAGGCCTTTGATGGTGTGATTGCCCAGCATGCACAAGAACCCGCATTGACTGCTGGCGCCGACATGAACGAAGGCGAAGTGAGTTCGCAGTTAGGTCTTCGTGGCTGGCCTCGTGTTGCCGAGGAATCCATCATCGCTCGCGACATCATGTTGGCCGAATACGTTGATTCGCGTCTGCACCTGTGCCATGTATCAACGGCCGGCTCAGTTGAACTGGTGCGACAGGCCAAGGCTCGTGGTGTCAAGGTCACCGCTGAAGTTACGCCGCATCACTTATCGCTGACCGATGAACTCGCTCGCACTTATGACCCGGCTTTCAAGGTCAACCCACCCTTGCGAACCTCTGCCGATGTCGAAGCCGTTCGCGCTGGCTTGGCGGATGGAACGCTGGATGTGGTGGGAACCGATCACGCACCTCACGCCGATCAAGACAAAGACTGCGAATGGGGCTGCGCATCGTTTGGCATGTTGGGCCTACAAACAGCGCTGTCAGTCGTCGTGGACGCGATGGTTTCCACGGGCGCCTTGGATTGGGCCGGAGTGGCCGATCGCATGTCGATTCGCCCCGCCCAGATTGGTCAGTTGTCGGACCAGGGCCGCCCCATTGACGTGGGGGAGCCAGCCAACCTAGTGCTGGTTGATCCCGACGCCACCTGGGTTGTTGACCCCGAGGAATTGGGCTCCAAGAGCCGCAACTCACCCTTTGCCGGGCACACGTTGCCGGCTCAGGTTGTTCTGACACTCTTGCGCGGAAAGATGACGTACTCACTACAAGAAAAGGTGGCCCGGTGACTCAGGGTGTTCCAGCACTCCTCGTGCTTGAAGATGGTCGCACGTTTACCGGTGTTTCCTTTGGAGCTGTGGGCGAGACCTTTGGTGAAGCAGTCTTCTCCACTGGCATGAGTGGGTATCAAGAGACCCTCACGGATCCTTCGTACCACCGCCAAGTCGTGGTGATGACCGCGCCGCATATTGGTAATACAGGCATGAACACCACTGACGAGGAAAGCCGCAAGATCTGGGTTGCCGGTTATGTGGTGCGCGAACCATCGCGCATTGCGTCGAACTGGCGCAGCCAGCGAACCCTCGAGGACGATCTTGTTGAAGCAGGCGTGGTGGGAATCAGTCGAATTGACACCCGTGCGCTGACTCGTCACCTGCGCGATAAGGGCGCCATGCGGGTAGGAATTTCCACTGAGGAAAGCGATCCTGAAGTCCTGTTGGCCAAAGTCCTGGCCAGTCCAGGTATGGCGGGAGCGAATCTGGTTGCTGATGTCACCACTACTCAGACGTACGTTGTCCCAGCCCAGGGCGAGAAGCGCTTCACCGTGGCCGCCCTGGACCTAGGAATCAAGGGCATGACCCCACAACAAATGGCCCAACGTGGAATCGAAGTCCACGTGATGCCAGCCTCAAGTACCTATGGCGACTTGATGGCCATCAACCCCGATGGAATCTTCTTGAGCAATGGTCCAGGCGACCCGTCCACCGCGCATCACGCCGTGGACGTCACGCGCGAAGCACTCGCCGCCCGCACCCCCGTTTTTGGCATCTGTTTTGGCAATCAAATCCTTGGTCGGGCATTGGGTTTTGGCACGTACAAGCTCAAGTTCGGTCACCGCGGGATCAATCAACCCGTGATGGACCGCATTACAGGGCGCGTGGAAATCACCGCGCAAAACCACGGCTTCGCTGTTGATGCCCCGATCACCGCGACTCCGCAGTCACCAGTTGATACCGACTTTGGCCGTGTGAGCGTGAGTCATGTGTGCCTCAATGATGACGTCGTGGAAGGGCTGACCTGTCACGACATACCAGCGTTCTCGGTGCAGTACCACCCCGAGGCCGCGGCCGGCCCGCACGATTCCAGTTATCTGTTTGATCGGTTTTGTGAGGTCATGGAAACCGGTTCGGTCAACGTAGGGGAGGCAACCCATGCCTAAGCGCACGGACATTTCCAGCGTGATGGTCATCGGGTCCGGCCCCATCGTGATTGGTCAAGCCTGCGAATTTGATTACTCGGGCACTCAGGCCTGTCGGGTCCTTCGGGCCGAGGGGATTCGCGTGATTTTGGTCAACAGCAATCCGGCCACGATCATGACCGACCCTGAGTTTGCTGATGCCACGTACGTCGAGCCGATCACTCCAGAGATGGTCGAAAAGATCATCGCCAAAGAGCGACCCGACGCACTCTTACCCACCTTGGGTGGCCAAACCGCACTCAACACGGCGATCGCCTTGCATGAAAATGGCGTACTGGCCAAATACAACGTCGAGCTCATCGGCGCTGACATCGACGCCATTGAACGTGGCGAAAACCGCCAACTCTTTAAGTCCATCGTCGCCGACATCGGTGGCGAAAGCGCTCGCTCAGTCATCGCGCACACTATGGATGACTGTTTGCGCGGGGTCGAGGAACTCGGGGGTTATCCCGTCGTGGTTCGCCCGTCCTTCACCATGGGCGGCGCCGGTTCGGGAATCGCTTACAACCAAGCCGACCTTGAGCGCATCGCTGGTTCGGGGCTTCAAGCCTCTATCACTACCGAGGTTCTGCTTGAAGAATCCATCCTGGGCTGGAAAGAGTACGAACTCGAGCTCATGCGAGACAAGAACGACAACGTCGTCGTGGTGTGTTCGATCGAAAACTTTGACCCCATGGGTGTGCACACGGGTGACTCCATCACGGTTGCGCCTTCACTGACGCTGACCGATGTTGAGTTCCAGCACATGCGCGACATCGGCATCA
>CAMCVY010000141.1 GCA_945881995.1 Bifidobacterium breve
GGGGCAGGCCCTTACGGGCCTGCCCCACAGGGCTAATCGCTGTGATCGCCTAGATGACAGTGAACGTCAGGGTGGCCACGTGGCTACCTGAAGCGGTCGTCGTCGGGGCGTAGAGGGTCAAAGCGGCACCCAAGGTGGCCGTACCAACCGATGACCCTGCTGCGGAACTGGCCAAGGTGCGGCTGGACTTCAGGCCCAAACCAGCACCCGGGGTCGCAGCAATCGCAATGGCGTTAGCTGCGGTGACATCTGCACCCTTGGTGACCACGAGCAAGCCGTTCGACACCGTGGGAAGAGTTGGAGCCCAACCCACGTTGCCAGCCGAAATGCTGTCGCTGCCGCCTTGTTGGAACTGCGACAACTGACCTGAAGCAGTCCAACCCACACTTCCAGCGCGCGTGTCAATCACGCGGACGGTGTCAATGTTGCCGGCGGCTTCGAAACGGGCACCTGTCGAATCCAAAGCACCTGACAAAGTGACAGCAGCATCACCATCCATGGAGATGTTCAGCGAACCGTTAGGAATGCTGGCCGACACCGTCTGGGTGTCAGAGTCACCATTGAAGACGACCGTGTATGACTGCAGCGAAGACTGAGAGGTCACGAAGTCGCCCGAGTTTGTCGGAACGAATACGGCCTTGAGTGCAGTGTGCGCACCAAGTGCCAAGTCTGACGTCACAAATTGAGCGGTACCCGAACTCAATGTGACTTCACCCAGCTTGCTGGCGCCGTCATAGAACTCAACCTTGCCCACCGCGTTGTTTGGAGTGACCGTGGCATCAAAGGTGGCCGGCGTGTTCAAGTCACCGGTGCCACTCACGGCCAAGGTCGTCGTGGTGGCCACAGCTGGAATCGGGTCAATGACAAAGGAAACCGGTGATGACGTCGAACCCTGGAAGGTCGTCGTCGCGCCGAATGCAGCAGTCAACGACAACGTGCCGACCGGCAAGGAAACGCCGGACAGGGTCGCGGTGTTGCTACTTCCCACTGTGGCGGTACCCAACGAGGTTGCGCCGCGGAAGAACTCCACCGTGCCTGACGTGGGGTCAACCGATCCACCATCAACCGTGGCAGTCAGGTTAACCGTGGTGCCAAACGTCTGCGGGCTGGTCAAGGACGTAGCCAAAGTGGTCGTCGTCGTGGGACGAGCTTCGTACGAAGCCGAGTTAATGTTGGCAAACGAGTTAGACGGAGTCGTCCACGTCATGGTCGTGGCGTACTCGTCGTAAATCGTGGTGCCGAGGTTGTTCACGCACTGCACGGTGATCGTGTAGGCGCCAACCAGAGCCGTTGACGAGTTGTTGGTCGCATACACACGGAACGAGTTCGACAATGACAAGGTCATGGCCGACGCCGTGGAGAATCCGACAGAGTTGGGTGAGTAAATGATCTGACCAGTGGCCGGGAAGCCGAAGCCCTGGGCGATGGCGCGAACCCTGGTTGCTGGGGAGGCACAGGGGCCTGACGTGGTGACGTTGATCAAAGTGTCAACGTTTCCGGTGGCGGGGTTCAGGCTGACGGTTCCTACAACTGCGGCCTGAGCTGGTGCCGCAAGCACGACGCTGCCGGCGGCAACGAGGGCTAGGCACAGTGCCGCAACAGCGGCACGGGGATTCTTGTTCAACACTATGATTTCTCCTTGTAGAGGGTGTGGCTCATGATGTGTTCACACGTGGATTGCTTGCTGGCGAACCCTCGATGTCTGCTCTTCAGCGACATCGACTTCTGCTTAGTTAAAAGGTGCCGGGGATCATGTCCGTGATCCCCGGCACCTTTTGTATTAACTCAGCGGGGTTTGGTTCGTGGTCGAACCACAGTTCGCGGTGAGACCGTATCCGTACTTGGTGATCGTGTCGGAGTTGGTGCAAACCAGGGATCCGCTACCGACGAACACGGTGCTCCATGGAGCCGTGGTGAGCTTGGTTGTTGGAATCATGTTGTAGACGTCACGCTTCAACGTTGACGAGGTGGTCGGGTTGAGCGAGCTCTTGGAGTCCATGTTGCCCAAGTCGGCGATACCGCGAAGGTCACTTTGCACGCCTGCGCCTTGTGCGACGTAGTTAGCAATCGAGAACGGTGCGATTTCGTTTGACTTGGTCAACACGCGGCCATCGTGCTCCTGAACAATTGCACCGTTCTTGACGTCCTTTACACAGGTGTAGGTGCTCAGAATCGTTGCTTCGGTGAGACCCATCTGCTGAAGCCAGTACTGACGCGTTCCCGAACCTGCTTGCGGAATGTACGGCTGGTACTCAGGTACTTGGCACTGGAAGATGGACTTGACGTCATTGAGCGACAGGTCGCGTGGGATGGCGCTGTCCTTGGCCACCGCGTAGGTGAAGGCGTCGACACCGAAGGGGATGTAGGTCAATCCACCGGTTGCGGATGCCACGGCTGTAAGGCTGAGCGACGAGGAGCGCCCCCAGTCGTAGCAATTTTCAATCGCGTTACCCGGGGTCAACGAGGCGATCAACGCGTTCCGCCCGGCAGTTGAACCGTTGGGGCGAGTCAGGTTCTGACAGTTGGCTGCAGCCTTTGGGCTGATCAAAGAGGAGGAGGGAATGGGGTCATACGAAGCGATTTGCTTCACGCCACCGATAGTGACGACTTCCGAAAGGCCGTTCATCACATTGTAGGTCGTGTCGGATCCCACACCAGCAAGTGCGCGCAGCGTGGGGGTGCCGACTGGGTCTGCCGAAGCCGTACCGGCTACTGCACCCAATGAAATCATTGCCAGGCCGCAAGCAACAACGGCTGCTACCGGCTTGTTGATGGTGAACTTCATATCAGTCCTTGTCGTTAGATCCATCTGGATCAGGCTTGATCCAGTTCAGCGCACTCGCGGAAACGCTGGGCGCGAACTTTGAATGCGCTCTCACTGTGACTGCTCAAGGTGGAGTCAAAAGGACACGAAGTTGATCATTTGGTGAACTTCACAATGACTTTTGGGGACGATTTCTCAGGACGGAATTGCGGATCTAGGCCCAGCCTAGGCGAATCAGGAACGCCCCGCCTAACCCAGCCACAACGCTGAGCAAAAGGATCACCGCAGGCACGAAGCGCACCTGCCCAAAGGGATTGACCGCAGCCGCAATAAGGCTGGTATTCGCTGTATTGACCGCCAAAGAGCCATTCGTCGATGAGTCCATCAACGTCTCGACCGACACAGGATTTGCAGTACCGGTATCAGCGGTGCTCGATTCGTTCACGGTTTGTTCACTTGGAGCCACGGTGGGCTTGTAGTTCTTGATCTGGGCAGCTACCGCAACGGTCTTGGCTCGTAGTGCGGCGGACATCTGTGCATAGCCGGCGGGAAGCTTGCCTGGTTCGAGTCCAAAGGTTTGACCATCAGCAGCTGCGTAGGTCAACAACGTGGCGTAATCAGCGCGGGCCGAGGCCGAGAGCGCCGCAGGCACGGTGGCGGCATAGGAAATCTGGGTGAGTGGGTACGCCTGAGCGTTCTTATATGCAGGGTTAACCACGAGTACCGACTTATCGGCATTCAACGTTGCTCCGGTCAATGCAGCTGACATCGACGTTGTTGTTGGCTTAACGAACGCGCCACTGGCATTGCGGATGGCCGCAGTAACCAAACCAAAACGTTCCGCGGATGCAGTGTCAATCAGTGCCATTAACGCGCGTGTTCCGTTTGCTTGGACCGCGCCCTTCTTCCACCCAGCAGGTTCAGCATTGGGATCCCAAGTCGATAGAGCCAAACTGTCACCTCGGGCAGCAGCGCGAGCCGCTGCGCCCATATCGGCGGCGAAGGGGTGCGCATTCAACGTACACAGTTTGGGGCGACCATCAGCAAAGGAACGGCAGAAGGGGTCGGATTTGGGATAGTCATCCCGATCGAGGCGCATCCCCTTGTAATTGGGATTGACCTTCATGCCCCATGGGTCTGAGGTTCCCTTGATAAAGGCCGCGGCTTCAGGATCAGACTCCAACCACTTCCAGACGGCGGAGATGGCATCTGACCGTCCTACCGGTACCAGCAAATCTGAAAGGC
>CAMCVY010000142.1 GCA_945881995.1 Bifidobacterium breve
GTCATGCCCAAATACTACTTGGCGGCGGTATTGCGACGCCCCCGCATTACGTTGGTCAAATAGCCCAACCCAAAGCCCAGGGCCAGGGAAATCACCAGCAATAGCCACAGGGCAATGTCGGTGTCGATGATCCCGAACAAGAACTTGAAGGGCACCTGTTCATTGTTTTGCACGATGAATAGGACGGTGATCACCGCAAGAACGATGAGACCGATGCGAGCAGGCGTGACCTTAACGGTCTCGCGCTTGTAGGCATCCGATCCGCGCGTGATGTCATCACGATTAGGGGTGGGGTCAAACTTGTTCACGAGGTTCCTCTCACGGAGCAGTCATGATGTTGTGCAGGGGTTCGTTGGCCACGTAACGCAGCAACTGTGCGTGCACTAGACGATACGCCCGTGGCAGAAAAGCAGTGGTATTTCCGCCCACGTGTGGGCTGATCAATACAACGGGTGTGCGCCACAACTCATGGTCAGCCGGCAACGGTTCCGGATCGGTCACATCCAACGCGGCCTTGATCCGACCAGTTTTCACCGCCGCCAGTAAGTCCTCGGTATTGACGACCGGCCCACGAGCCACGTTTACCAATAGGGCGCCAGGTTTCATGGATTCGATGAAGTTACTGTCGACGAGGCCCCGCGTTTGCTCAGTCAGTGGAGCAGTCAAGACCACAACATCAGCTTGCGGCAGCAACCGCGTTAGGGACTCAAACCCCGACACCCCCGCTCGCGCGGTACGCGCCACTTTCACGATGGTGACTTCAAACGGAATGAGGCGCTGCTCCAGCGCTTCGCCGACGCTGCCAAAACCCACAATGAGCACTGTCTTATCAGCCAAAGCGTCATAACGCCCGTATAACCAATTGCCGGTCTCTTGAGCGCGAACAAACTCGGGGAACCTGCGCAACGAAGCGATCATCAATCCCACAGCAAGCTCGGCCGTGCTCGCATCATGCACGCCCTTGGCATTGCACAACGTCACACCTGACGGCAAGTGCGCCCAGACGTTGTCCACTCCTGCGGTCAGTGTTTGCACCGCTTTCAAAGATGGCATCTGTTCCATCACCTGCAGAGTGTGCTCTGCGCCCATGTAGGGCGGGACAAAGAAATCCACTTCATCACCGCGCGGAACGTCTCCGGTTCCGTCATAGGTCACCCAATCCACGCCAGCAGGAATGATTGAAGCCACCACCTCCGGCTCGCTCCACGGGATACACACCAAAGTCATATCCGCACAATAACGAGGATCACCATCACCGCGGTCATGCCTCTAGGGTGTGTGGCATGAAGATGCGATCTCTTGCCGGCCGTGAGGTTTCCCCGCTCGGGCTGGGCTGCATGGGCATGTCCTGGCTCTATACGCCCAGCGGTCGTGACGATCACGCCTCCATGGCGGTGATTAATGCCGCGATCGACAACGGAATCAATCTTTTTGACACCGCCGATGTGTACGGTCCCTACATCAACGAGGAACTCATCGGTCGGGCCATTGTTGGGCGTCGCGATGAAGTCGTGATTGCGTCCAAGTGCGGTGCCGTCGAAATCGAACCCGGCAGGGTTGTGCGCAACGGCACTCCGGAACATGTGAGGCAGTCCTGTGACGAAGCGCTAAGCCGCCTTGGTCTTGATGTCATTGATGCGTACTTGCTGCACCGCCTCGACCCTGATGTTCCGCTATTGGAAACCTGGGGAGCCTTTGCTGAACTTCAACAAGCCGGCAAAGTCCGCAGCATTGGTCTGTCCGAAGTCAGCGTTGAGCAACTCAACGAATGCAACGCACAGCAGCACGTTGACGTGGTCCAAAGTGAACTGTCGCTGTGGACTCAGGACCACTTGGACACGGTCATCCCGTGGTGTGAAGCCCACGACAGCGTCTTCATCGCTTACTCCCCCCTCGGACGCGGTTTCCTGACCGGTGCCTATAAGAACACCACCTTCGAAGATGGTGACTTTCGTTCGACAAATCCGCGATTTACCACCCAAGCAGCCGAACAAAACCAAAAGATCGTGGATGCGGTGCAAGGCATCGCGCAACGCAAGGGCGCTACTGCTAGCCAGATTGCCCTAGCTTGGGTTCTGGCCACTGGTCCCCAGGTATTGGCGATTCCAGGAACTCGACGCTTGAGTCACTTGATGGAAAACATCGGTGCCTTGGATGTGGAATTGGATGCAACCGACTTAGCTGAACTCCACGCCTTACCCGCCCCGGTGGGCGAGCGTTACTGACCTAGTTCTTGCAGAACGAGCTCACGCACGCGGGCCGCATCGGCTTGGCCCTTCGTGGCCTTCATCACCGATCCAACTAAGGCACCAGCAGCGGCGACTTTGCCATCGCGAATCTTTTGGGCTGCATCGGGATCAGCCTCGATGGCGGCCTTGATGGCTTCGAGCAAAGCGCTGTCATCCGAAACGATCTGCAAGCCGCGGGAATCAGCTACCGCCGCTGGCTCGCCTTCGCCGGCCAGCACACCATCAATGACCTGGCGAGCCAACTTGTCGTTGAGTCGACCTGATTGAACGAGTCCTTCCAGATCCGCGACCTGCTTTGCGGTGATCGCCAGCGATTCCAACTCCACGCCTTCGTCATTGGCTCGGCGCGCCAGCTCACCTAGCCACCACTTGCGAGAAGCAGCCGGATCCGCGCCTTCGGCGATCGTGGCCAGAACAAGATCAAGAGCTCCCGCGTTGATGACGGACTGCATTTCCTTTTCGCTGATCCCCCACTCCTCGCGCAATCGCTTACTGCGTTCAGCAGGAGGTTCAGGAAGTTGGGCACGCAGCTGCTCAATCCACTCCGCGGACGGGGCAACCGGGACCAAGTCAGGCTCAGGGAAATAGCGGTAGTCCTCAGCATCGGATTTCACCCGACCACTGGTGGTGACTCCGGTGTCCTCATGCCAGTGCCGAGTTTCCTGGATGATCGCGGTGCCGTCGGTGAGAAGTGCGGCTTGGCGTTGCATTTCGTAGCGGATGGCCCGCTCGACCGAGCGCAAGGAGTTGACATTTTTGGTTTCGGTGCGGGTGCCCAGCGGCGCATCAGCCGAGGCTCGCAGCGACAAGTTGACGTCGCAACGCAATGAGCCTTGTTCCATTTTCACGTCAGAAACACCCAGCCCGCGCAATAGTTCACGCAACGCTCCCACGTAGGCCTTGGCTACTTCCGGTGCGTACTTTCCGGCGCCTTCCACAGGCTTTGTCACGATTTCAATCAATGGAATGCCCGCGCGGTTGTAGTCCACCAGCGAGAAATCGGCGCCGTGGATTCGACCTGTTGAGCCGCCCACGTGCAAGGACTTGCCCGTGTCTTCTTCCATGTGGGCTCGTTCGATTTCCACCCGGAAGGTTCGCGTTCCCTCATCGGTTTCGACATCCACATCGAGGTAGCCCTCGTAACAAATCGGCTCGTCGTATTGCGAGGTTTGGAAGTTCTTGGGCATGTCTGGATAAAAATAGTTCTTGCGCGCGAACCTGCACCACGAAGCGATAGAACAGTTCAGCGCCAATCCGATTCGAATCGCGGACTCAACAGCAGTGCCGTTGACCACAGGTAACGAACCGGGCAAACCCAGACAGGTCGGGCACACTTGCGTGTTGGGATCAGCACCAAACTCCGTGGCGCAACCACAAAACATCTTGGACGCGGTACCTAGTTCAACGTGCACTTCTAATCCCAATACGGGATCGAAGTTGGCAATCACCTCATCGAAATCAATCAGGGGTGCACTCATAGGGCCACCGCCTGCTCTAAGAGCAAACCGCCCCATTGCTGAGCCAAGGCCTTTTCCACTGCTCCGGCGACGCGATACACCTGATCGTCGGCCATAACGGGCGCCATGACTTGTAAGCCCACCGGAAGGTTTTCATCGCCCAGACCAATCGGGACGCTGATCGCTGGGCCGCCGGACACGCTCGACGGCAAGGTGCACAGGTCGGCTTTGTACATTGCGACTGGATCGTTGACGCGCT
>CAMCVY010000143.1 GCA_945881995.1 Bifidobacterium breve
TGCTTGGTGACTTGTTCTAACGGAAGGTCTTCAACATTGACCACGATCGTCATACGTGAAACTTCCGGAGATTCCGTTGGTCCTACAGCCAAGGAATCAATGTTGAATCCGCGGCGAGAGAACAACGAAGACACTCGAGCCAAAACACCAGGGGTGTTCTCTACTAATACTGAAAGTGTGTGTCGACTCATGTCAGTCCTCTCGATCCCAGACCGGAGCAGCATCGCGAGCCGCCAAGATGTCGTCATTGCTGGTACCAGCAGCAACCATCGGCCACACCATGGCATCTTGGTGGACCACGAACTCCACGACAACTGACTTGTCGTTAATCTCCATTGCTTTTTCAATCGCCGCGTCAACTTGATCCGGGCTGGTCACACGAATGCCTTCGCAGCCATAGGCATCAGCCAACTTCATATAGTCGGGGATGCTCTTTGAACCAAGGTCCGTCTCGGAGTAGCGCTCGTTGTAGAACAAGGTCTGCCACTGGCGCACCATGCCCAACGTGCCGTTATTGATCAAGGCCACCTTGATGGGAATGTCGTTCACCGAGCAGGTAGCTAGTTCCTGGTTGGTCATCTGGAAGCAACCGTCACCATCAACTGCCCATACGGTCGCATCCGGACGGCCCACCTTGGCTCCCATGGCTGCCGGAATGGCATAGCCCATCGTTCCGGCACCACCAGAGTTCAACCAAGTCCGTGGATTTTCGTACTTGATAAATTGTGCAGCCCACATTTGGTGTTGACCCACACCTGCGGTGTAAATCGCTTCGGGGCCGGCAATGGCTCCCAGTCGTTCAATCGCATACTGCGGTGAAAGCTCGCCATCAGGTGCTGGCGCATACCCCAGGGGATACACATCCAGCCAATCCTCCAGCTGTTTCCACCAGCCGCCAATGTCACCATGGTGGCCTGCCTCATGCTCGGCCTTGATGGCGAGAACGAGTTCAGCGATCACTTCGCGGGCATCTCCCACAATCGGAACATCGGCATGACGCAACTTACCGATTTCGGCTGGGTCAATGTCGGCGTGAATGATCTGTGCATACGGAGCGAAGCTGTCGATCTGACCAGTGACTCGGTCATCAAAACGAGATCCGAGCGCAATGAGCAGGTCTGACTTTTGAAGCGCCGCAACAGCGGCCACCGTTCCGTGCATGCCGGGCATACCGAGGTGTTGTGGGTGCGAGTCAGGGAATGCACCGCGTGCCATCAGCGTGGTCACCACGGGAATGCCAGTAAGCGCGGCCAATTCCAACAGTTCACGGTGGGCGCCAGCTTTAATCACACCGCCGCCGACGTACAACACGGGCTGGCGAGCAGCCACGATCATCGCTGCGGCTTCGCGTACTTGCTTGGAGTGCGGCTTGGTCACCGGGTGGTAGCCAGCAAGGTCGAGCACCTCAGGCCAATTAAATGTTGTCTGTGCTTGCAAAGCATCTTTAGCTACGTCGACCAACACGGGACCTGGACGTCCAGTGCCAGCAATATGGAACGCCTCGGCCACTGCGCGCGGAATATCGGCCGGATCGGTGACTAAGAAACTGTGCTTGGTGATCGGCATCGTGATACCACGAATGTCAGCTTCTTGAAATGCATCCGTGCCGATGTAGTAACTGGGGACCTGGCCGGTAATAGCCACCAACGGGACCGAGTCCATGTACGCATCAGCTAACGGGGTCACCAAGTTGGTTGCACCAGGACCTGAGGTCGCCATACACACGCCGACTTTGCCGGTGGCAGTGGCATAGCCTTCGGCAGCATGACCGGCGGCTTGTTCGTGGCGGACCAAGATGTGGCGAACTTGGGCCGAGTCCATCAAGGGGTCATACGCAGGCAAGACAGCGCCGCCAGGAATACCAAAGATGGTGTCGACACCAGCGAACTCCAATGAGCGGATCAGGCTCTGAGCTCCGGTCAACTGCTCGGTCATTAACGGTCCTTTTCGGGGGAAGAGTGAGGGATAAAACAAAACCCCTCGGACCATCAGGTCGGCGAGGGGCGCGTGTCGGTTGAGGGCTCGGTCAAACGACACGCCCGCTAACTACAACACTGGTCTTCAACACCCCACCAGCCTGACGCATAAACAGTGTATTCGTCAAGACCTAGGCACAACGAACCCGCCTGCCTAGTGGCAGACGGCTCCGTAGGCGGCGGAGCCCACCAATTTGGCGTACTTGGCCAAGACTCCCCGCTCGTGCTTAGGACCAGGAGCGGTCCAAGCCGCCTTGCGAGCCTGGAGTTCAGCCTCATCAATAACCACATCAAGGGTGCGATCGGTCACATTGACCACGATCTTGTCGCCATCTACAACAAAGGCAATAGGACCACCGTCGGCTGCTTCAGGCGCCACGTGTCCGATACACAGGCCCGTGGTTCCGCCACTAAAGCGTCCGTCGGTGAGCAGCAAGACATCTTTCCCAAGTCCGGCGCCCTTAATGGCAGCGGTGATGGCCAGCATCTCGCGCATACCCGGTCCACCCTTGGGTCCTTCGTAGCGAATGACCACCACATCACCAGCAGTGATCGTGCCCGCCTCCAGCGCATCCATCGCGGCACGTTCGCCATCGAAAACGCGTGCGGTGCCTTCAAAGACCTCAGCATCAAAACCGGCGGTCTTCACGACGGCGCCTTCAGGAGCTAACGATCCATGCAAGATGGACAGACCACCCGTGCGGTGAATCGGCTTGTCCATTGCGCGCAAAATTTCACCATCGAGGTCAGGCGGTGCAATGTGTGCCAAGTTTTCGGCCATCGTCTTACCAGTCACCGTCAAAACATCACCGTGCATCAGGCCCGCGTCAAGCAGTGCCTTCATGACCACGGGAACACCACCGACACGGTCAATGTCGGTCATGACGAAGCGACCAAACGGCTTCACGTCGGCCAAGTGCGGAACCTTGTCACCGATGCGATTGAAGTCTGCCAAACTCAGTTCAACGCGAGCTTCATTGGCAATCGCCAACAAGTGCAGGACCGCATTGGTCGAACCGCCAAGGGCCATCAGAACCGCAATGGCATTCTCAAAAGCCGGCTTGGTCATGATGTCGCGAGAAGTGATGCCCTGTCGCAGCATCTCCACCACCGCTTCACCTGAGGCCACAGCAAATCCATCGCGGCGGCTGTCCACCGCTGGCGGTGCCGCGCTTCCAGGCAAGGACATTCCCAGAGCTTCTCCGATAGATGCCATGGTGTTGGCGGTGTACATGCCACCGCAGGCGCCTTCACCGGGGCAAATTGCGCGTTCAATGGCATCGACTTCGTCGCGTGTAATCAAGCCGCGCGCACAAGCACCAACTGCTTCAAAGGCATCAATGATCGTGACGTCGCGGTCGTTGTAACGACCGGGCATTGTCGAACCGGCATAGAGCAGCACCGACGCCACGTCGATACGAGCAGCAGCCATCAACATTCCGGGCAATGACTTGTCACAACCAGCAAGGACGACCATGCCGTCAATGCGCTCGGCTTCCATGACTGTCTCGACCGAGTCGGCGATCACTTCACGTGAGACCAAGGAGAAGTGCATTCCCTGGTGGCCCATGGAGATGCCATCGGAGACCGAGATGGTGCCGAACTCCATGGGGAATCCCCCACCGTCAAAAACACCTTGCTTGGCAGCCTTAGCCAGCCGGTCGAGACTGAGGTTGCACGGCGTGATCTCGTTCCAACTGCTGGCGATCCCCACTTGAGGCTTGAGGAAGTCCGCATCGCCCATTCCCACCGCGCGCAACATGCCACGCGCAGCAGCGCGCTCAAGGCCATCGGTTACTTCGCGGCTACGGGGTTTGATGTCCGGTGTTTCAGTCATGCCCAAATACTACTTGGCGGCGGTCTTGCGACGCCCCCGCATCACGTTGGTCAAATAGCCCAACCCAAAGCCCAAGGCCAGGGAAATCACCAGCAAAAGCCACAGGGCGATGTCGGTGTCGATGATCCCGAACAAGAACTTGA
>CAMCVY010000144.1 GCA_945881995.1 Bifidobacterium breve
CACGACGGCGTGCCCCCGCATCCCACAGGACGCTGAGGATGATGAAGAAGGCGATGAAATAGAGGGCACTCCACTTGGTTCCCAGGGCCAAGCCAAGAAATACACCGCTGGCCAATCGCCACGGGCGAACTCCTAGGTGTGGCCCTGCCCCCTGCCACAGACCGTTCTCGCCCATTTCGATGAATTTCATTCGGTGGGCTAGTAGCTCACGACTCTTGTCCCGGTCCACGAGCAAACAGCCAAAGGCGAAGACCAGTAGTGCGGCCAAGACACCATCGAGCATGCCGATGCGGGACATGACAATCGCGGTTCCGTCAACGGCAAGAAGTAGGCCTGCCATGCAACCAATCAAGGTCGAGCGAAACATTCGGCGCCCAATGCGAGCGATCACGAAGACGGCGAGGGTTCCTAGAAGCGCGACCATAAAGCGCCAACCGAAGGCGTTGGGTCCAAAGAGTTGAATTCCTGCACCGATGACCCACTTGCCAAACATGGGGTGCACGACGTAATCGGCCGTGGTTTCAAAGATGCCGGTCTTGCCTAATGCTAAAAGTTTGTCGGCGTTGGCAATTCCGTCGCGTTCGAAGCCAAATTTCCACAGTGACAATCCGCCCTTGACGTAATAGGTCTCGTCCAGGGTGATGCCTTTGGGGCGGCCGAGTTGATAAAACCGCAAGCCTGCGGCGATAGCGGCAACCAGCAATGGCCCAAGCCAGCCCCACACACCATCGCTGGGCATGGGCTTTGACAATTGTTCTTTGAGGCGGCGCAGCCGCCCATCTTGGTCATTGGATTGGGTGGAGGGCGTGTTTTCACCGTCGGGCGCTAAATACAGCGTTCGCTCCACCACCTCAGCCACGACTTCATCGTAGGGCGACAGTGCCAAGATGTGGGCATGAGTGGACGTCTAGTTCTTGCCGCCTCACCGATTGGTGACTTTCGGGATGCATCGGCCCGTCTGATTACCGAATTGGCCAGTGCGGATGTGATCGCGGCTGAAGACACCCGCAGGTTTAAGCGCCTGTGTTCGGATGTGGGGATTGTGCCCACCGGTCGAGTTGTTTCCTACTTTGAAGCCAACGAGGTCGAGCGCACACCGGCGTTGGTTGCTGATCTCACATCAGGCTTGACAGTTGTTGTGATCACCGATGCGGGTATGCCATCAGTGAGCGATCCTGGTTTTCGGTTGGTCTCAGCTGCGGTGGACGCTGGAATTGCCGTCACGGCACTTCCTGGACCATCGGCTGTGCTGATGGCACTTGCTGTGAGCGGATTGCCGAGTGATCGATTTTGTTTTGAGGGGTTTTTGCCTCGTAAAGCTGGCGAGCGAACGAAATCGCTCCAAGCACTTGAGCGCGAAACCCGAACGATGATTTTCTTTGAAGCACCGCACCGACTTTTGGCCAGTCTGTCCGCGATGAAGGAAGTACTCGGCAGCGATCGACCAGCCGCAGTGTGTCGCGAGTTGACCAAGACCTATGAAGAAATCCGCCGAGGCACGTTGGCTGAGCTTGAGCAGTGGGCCGCTGACGGGGTCAAGGGTGAAATCACGATCGTGGTTCATGGCGCGTCACCGAGTGACGATGTAGGAGATCCCGCGCAGTGGGTTGTCCAGGTGCAAGCACTTGAAGGCGCGGGAATGACACGTAAGGAAGCCATCGCCGATGTGGCTCGCACTACCGGAGCGCGAAAGCGTGAGGTATTTGATGCAGTGGTAGCTGCGAAGGGTGAGATGTAGCCCCACGGTTGTGAAATATGACCGAAGGCTGCGTCCTAGGACCTCGGTATTAGCCACCATGGGTGACATCATGGAGAGGTGCCCACGACTGTGATGCCTTGCCCACGCTGTTCGGCTGATGTGGCCAGCGCAGGGGATAACGCGGATCTGCGATGTCCTTCGTGTGGCCTGCAGTTGTCATCAGCTGCCCAAGCGGAATTGAAATATCTGAGCGACCTTGAGCAGTGGATCGTTACCAAACGTTCGTGGGTTCTGGAACACGGTGCTGACGACGCGGTAGTGGCAGCCGACGAAGTTCGCCCGGAAATTGACGAGCCGCGACCTGCCCGTCCTGGAATCACGGCGGCGGGATTCATCTTAGGAACGGGCGTATTCGCCTTGGTTGCGGCTGCGATTGCTTTTACCGCGTTTGCTTGGGATGTTCTTGGCGCAGTGGGCCAACTCCTGGTACTGGTTGTTGCTGGTGTTGGGGCGCTGGCTGGCGGATATCGCTTGGCCCCCCGAATTCCCGGGACGGCAAGTGCGCTGTCAGTCATGGGCGTGCTGTTGCTTGTTGTCACGTCAAGTTTTTGGATTTCCTCAGATGCCCTCTCGCCATGGCTGCGGGCTTTGTCTGTTGTGGCAGCAGCCCTTCTTGGCTTGTTGTGGAGTTATCGCCAAGCGCAACGCCAACCAGCTGCCGCGATTTTGACCGCAGTGGTTTTCGCGCACATGGCGTTGATGGCATTAGCGGCCGCACCAATCCTTGACGCTGAATCAGCACCCGGCTGGGTGGGCTGGTGGGTTGGGGGAGTCTGTCTTGCCGCCGCGGGTGCGTTTACTGCCCTTGCCATTAGTGATCAACGTCTTTCGTGGCATCGAGTTCCGTGGCAGTGGTTCGCGGTTGTCGCCGGGTTTATAGGAACCTGTGTAGTGGCCGCCACTGCAGGGGGAAAACTCAACGATGCTGGGCCAACAGCTCGGCTTGTAATCGTGACTATCGCCGTCGCTGGTGCTATGGCGTACCTAGTGACCGATCGTGCCTTGCGTGCTCGCTGGTGGTCTTATCCGACAGGTGCTGTGGCGCTTTTGGTGGTCTCTTCCGTCGGAACTTTTGCGGCGGCGAACGATCCCGAGAACCGTTTCCTCTTGATTCCGGCAGCAGCGCTGCTGGCAGTGGCCTTGGTGGCTGCGGCCATTCACGTTATGGCCCGCGCGCAGTGGAGCCAAGCTGAATTAGGTAAGGAATCGCTCGTTCGATTTACCAGTGGGACTCTGGTTCGGCTTGGTGCCGTGGCTGGTGCGGGTGCTCTCGTTTTGCCATTCCTTGCTTCCACTGCCCAACCAGTGATCAACGAGGAAATTTTCAGCGATCTGCCGCGACCTGCCACGACGTCCTGGATTCGTGACGAGTACCCCTGGTGGACAGGATTGGGTGTGGCGCTGACAGCAGTGGCCGTGTGCGTGGTGCTGCACCTCGTACTGGTTCGCCTACGCCCAGGCAAGCCCACCAGCCTGCCCGCCTTTACCGGCTTTGCAGTAATCCTGCTGTGGTCCCAGCAATTGCTTAACGATGTCAATCGCTATCCCGCTGACATCACCGTTGCTGAACCCGCCGCCGTCACGGCCCTAGTCGTCTCAGGGTTTGGTTTGCTCGCGGTCTTAGCCTGGATGCGTTCTGCAGTGTGGACCTTGTGGTTTGCCGGCGCTCTTGCCGCCGAAGGCGGTCACCTGGCGTGGAAGTGGCTCAACATCGATCAGTGGGGGCTGGGTCCGGAGTTGCACGGACTCTTTATTGCGGTGCCGTTGTTGTTGGTCGGCATGCTCGTTGTCTTGCTTAAGCATGACCATGTGGTCTCCACATGGAGCAGTGTGGCGCCGGCGCTCACTGCGGGTTTGCTATTTCCGGTCGCGTGGATATTCGAAGATTCGTTAACGCGAAGTGCTGGTGCTGGTGAAGCGCCATCAACGGAAGCGCTCATTCGAATTGTCAGTTTTCTCATCCTTGGCTTAGTTCTCGCGATTGTGGGAGGCCGCAACCATTGGGCCGGAGTTTTTTGGCCAGGTGTGGTGGCCGTCATTGTCATCGCTATTGCACAAATCGCCGACGTAGCTGCGCTACTTCCGCA
>CAMCVY010000145.1 GCA_945881995.1 Bifidobacterium breve
TGGACGCTGGTGTCCAACACCGCAGTCGCAGTCAACCCTGACGTGACCTACGTTGTGGCTCGCACCTCAGGTGGAGAACAGTTGATCATCGCCGAGCAGCTCGTGACTGCGGTCGCAGGTGATGACGCCGTTGAAGTGGGGCGCTACATCGGCCGAGACCTCGAACACACTGCCTACATTCGTCCCTTCGACTTGGTGGAGATTCCTGACTCCCACTACGTCGTCCTGGCCGACTACGTCACCACCGAAGATGGCACGGGTCTGGTTCACCTGGCCCCTGCCTTTGGCGCCGATGACTTGGCGGCCACCAAGGTGTACGGCCTGCCCGTGGTTAACCCAGTTCGACCCGATGGTCACTTCGAGAGCTCGGTGCCGCTGGTTGGCGATGTTTTCTTTAAGAATGCCGACGAAACCTTGGTCAATGACCTGCGCGACCGCGGGCTCTTGCTCAAGCATCTGCCATACGAGCACTCCTACCCGCACTGCTGGCGCTGCCACACCCCCTTGGTTTATTACGCGCAAATGTCCTGGTACATCCGCACCACAACAATCAAAGATGACCTGCTGCGCGAGAACGAAAAGACGAACTGGTTCCCGCCCACGATTCAGTGGGGTCGCTACGGCGATTGGTTGCGCAACAACATTGACTATGCGGTGTCACGCTCGCGCTATTGGGGAACTCCCCTACCGATTTGGATCAATGACGAAGACTCAACCCAGATGGTCGCGGTGGGTTCATTGGCCGAACTCGGCGAATTAGCGGGCACCGAACTGTCCACCTTGGATCCACACCGCCCCTTTGTTGATGACATCACCTTTACCAAGCCGGGTGTCCCTGGCACCTTCCGCCGAGTTCCCGAGGTCATTGACTGTTGGTACGACTCCGGCGCCATGCCGTTTGCTCAATGGGGCGCACCCCATCGCAACAACGAGGAATTTCAGGCCTCATATCCAGCGGACTTCATCGCCGAAGCCATCGACCAAACGCGTGGTTGGTTTTACACCTTGATGGCGGTCGGAACCTTGGTCTTTGATCAGTCGGCCTACAAGAACGTGGTCTGCCTGGGTCACATCCTTGACGATCAAGGACGCAAAATGAGCAAGCACCTTGGCAACGTCCTCGAACCCATCCCCTTGATGGATGAATACGGGGCGGACGCTGTTCGTTGGTTTATGGCTGCCGGTGGATCACCCTGGCAAGCTCGTCGCGTCGGCCACAGCACCATGCAAGAAACCGTTCGCAAGGTATTGCTCACCTACTGGAACACGGTCTCTTTCCAATCCCTGTATGCGCGAACCGCGGACTGGAGTTACGACGCATCAACGGTGACGCCAGCGGCCGAACGCGATGTCTTGGACCGCTGGGTTTTGTCGCTGGTTAATCGCTTGGCCGCAGACGTTGATGATGCGCTGGAAAACTTTGACACCCAGCGCGCAGGCCGACTGATCGCCGAGTGTGTTGATGCATTGTCTAATTGGTATGTGCGTCGCTCACGTCGTCGTTTTTGGGATGGAGATAACGATGCCTTGAGCACCTTGCACGAAGCCTTGCGCGTCGTCACGTTGGTCATGGCTCCCTTCACCCCGTTTATCACCGAACAGGTCTGGCACGACTTGTTCACTGCTGACGACCGTGACTCGGTGCACCTGCAGTCCTGGCCAGAGGTAGAGCCCGCTCTGATCAGTGACCAACTCGAAGCCCACATGGACACCGTCCGTCGCGTCGTTGAACTCGGTCGTGCAGCCCGGGCTGAATCGGGAGTCAAGACCCGTCAGCCCCTGGGCCGTGCCCTCGTGGCGGCTCCGGACTGGGCAGCCATGGAACCTGCGCTTCATGAGCAGGTCGCCGCTGAACTCAATGTCGTGGAAGTGACCTCTCTAGACGGCGTCGATGCCGATCTGGTTGATATCAGCGTGAAGGCTAACTTCCGCGAATTGGGCAAGCGCTTTGGCAAGCGCACTCCCACCGTGGCACAAGCTATCGCTGACGCTGATGCCGTGGCATTGACGAGCGCGTTGCGCATTGGCCCGAGCACGATCACGGTCGAAGGAAATGACGAAACCATTTCCCTTGATGATGTGATCATTACCGAGAGCCCACGCGAGGGCTGGGCCGTGGCCAGCGAGGATGGTGCGAGCTGTGCACTTGACCTCACCCTTACTGACGAGCTACTTGCCGCTGGCCGAGTGCGCGAAGCCATTCGCGCCATTCAAGAGGGACGCAAGAATCTTGGGTTTGATGTATCGGATCGCATTGCCCTGGTGTGGTGGTCCGATGATCAAGACACCATCGATGCCATTGAAGGCGGCAAGCAACTTCTGGCCTCTGAAGTATTGGCGACCAGCATCGGTCAAGCCGATGATGCACCGGTCAATGGCACAGCGTGCGTCGAACTCAACGCTGTCTTTGAAATCATCAAGTCCAGCGTGAGCTGATCAGTTTTGATCAGTTTTGATCGGGAGCCGGCACCGGAGTTGACGCTGGCGGACTGAACGGCCCAGGCGTTGAAGCCGGTGGGAATGGCGCCGACGCGGGAGGCGGGAAACCTGCTCCCGCGGGAGGACCAGCCGGCGGAGCACTCGCGGGTGGGGCTTGCACTGCTGGAGACGCGGGTGGTGCCGAGCTGGGAGCCGCCGCCGCGGGGCCAGCAAGTGCTGGGGCAGCCACCGGAACAGCCGCAGCAATAGCTTCCGTCGCCGCTGCCTCAAGGCCAGCAGCAGGATCGGATCCGCGCGCTTCAAGTTCGCGCAATTGGTTTTCAAAATACCCACGCATACGGGTGCGATATTCGCGTTCAAAGTTGCGCAAGTCTTCAACGCGCGCCTCAAGGGCGGCACGCTGCAGTTGGGCATCGCGGTCGGTGGTTTGTACCTTGCTTTGCGCGTCTGCCAGAAGCCGGTCGGCCTCAGCGCGCGCCTGGGCGAGCAGTTCATCGGCAGTTCGTTGGGCTAGTTCGAGAACTCGCGCGGCTGCTTCCGCGGGTGCCGAGGTGTTCTGCACCGGAACGGGTGCAGTCGCTGTCTGAGTAACAACAACCGGAACAGCCACGGGGGTCGCCACAGCGGTGGGAACAGGTGACGGGCCACCGGCTGGTGTAGCCGGAGCCACAGGAGCCGCAGGGGCCGATGCTCCGCGCTGGCGCAGTTCATCATTTTCGCGCAGCAGTCGCGCTAGCTCGGCTTCAATCTCGTCGAGGAAGGCATCTACTTCATCCTCGTCATAGCCTTCGCGCAGGCGAACAGTCGTGAACTGCTTGTTGCGCACTTCTTCTGGAGTCAATGCCATGAGGTCACCTCTGAGCCGTGGGGGAAATTGGCGTCAAGGCTGCTAAGCGTAGCCGTAGCCCACACCCCTTGCGCAATAGCCTTGTGGATGGAGTTATAGGAAAAGAACCAAACGCCTCAAGATGGCCAGGATCACGAACAGCACCAAAACGGACAGATCGAGGGCTACCCCGCCTAGTCGTACGGGCGGAATGACCCGACGCAGGGCCTTGACGGGCGGGTCCGTGACCCAATAGATCCCCTCAAGCAACACCAGAACTATTCCTGACGGCACCCAGGACCGGGCGAACATCCGGACATAGTCGAAAACGATTCGAGCAATCAAGAGCAGGGTAAACACAAACAGAATGAAAGACAGGAACGCACCCAACCCGCTCACGTGTGCTTCTCCTTGATGGCTAGCCGGATGCCAACCCACAGGGAGTAATCATCCAGAACGAGGTACTAGGACTGGTTGAAGAATCCACCCTCGGCAACCGCTGCGCGGGCCTGTTCGGTGACATCGACATTTGCCGGCGACAAAAGGAAAACGCGATTGGTGAT
>CAMCVY010000146.1 GCA_945881995.1 Bifidobacterium breve
TTAATTTCAGCGATGTCAAAGGCAACGGGCAGCGCACCGAACTTGAGCACATTGGCTAAGTCTTGGGCGCTTTGCTGCGTGAAGTTTCCAGAAATTTCAGCCTTGCCACCGGTAATGGCTTCGTTCACAGCAGGAGCCGAAACCACTAAGCCGTCAAGAACGATGGCAAATTGGTTTTGCGGAGTCGCCTTTCCGACCAGAGCCTGGGTGGTTTCAGCAAACTCCCTCGTTCCCTTGCCGTCAAATTCCAGGTTGACGACCCACTCGCCGACACCCTGTGAACGCAAAGTCGCTGAGGCGTCCTTAATGGTTTCACCCTGAACGGCTGTCTTGTCCAGCGTGTACTTGGCATCACCAGATTGCGAACACGTGACGAGGAATTGCTTAGGGTCATCCGGCTTAGTACTCACACGCGTCTTGTCGTTAGTGCAGTCCAGGGCGGCAAATTGCGCCTCAAGGGCTGGGTTAAACGTCGGCGACTGGATGGGCAGGGGCTTGGACTTAACAGTCTTGCCCTTGATCTTGATGGGGGTCCCGGCAGTTTCTTGAACAACGGGGCGGAAGTTCAATTGGGCCGTTTGGCCGACAAGGTCAACGATGCGTTTTTGCGTCACGCCAGGGATCGAAACCACAACGATGGAGTTAGCGCCACTACCTTGCGTCGTGACCTCAGCTTCGGCCACACCCAAACTGTTCACGCGCTGGCGAATGATCGCCACGGCTTGATTGATCTGGTCCTCAGTGATTTCACCCTGCCCAGCTTGTGGCTTGAGCGTGACCGAGGTGCCACCACGCAGGTCAAGTCCAAGGTTGGGGGTAATCGATGTGTTCGCGAAAGGCCACAGCCACCACAGGGCAAGCGCGAACAAAATCGCGATCAAAATGCCAAGGGTCCGGGCTGGGCGGTATGCAGAGGCAGCCACGCTCGCCATCCTTACGGGGAACTTTCCCTAGCGCTCTTTGCGCAGGGGGTAAGCAAGTATCGCCGACAACCCTATGTGTTGGTAGCCCACGGTCAGGTTCGGCGCGTCACTGCGTCGCAAACAGTCCTAAATCAGGGCTAGGCGGGGTCTTGCCCAAGTGCAGCCAGGCTGCCGGAGTGGCCACTCGCCCCCGCGGGGTTCGGGCTAGTAGGCCAGCTCGGACCAGAAATGGCTCAGCCACTTCCTCGACAGTCTCACGTTCCTCGCCGACGGCAACCGCCAACGTGGACAGCCCCACAGGGCCGCCACCGAACGAATCCACCAAGGCAGAAAGAACCGATCGGTCCAACCGATCCAGGCCCAACTCGTCGACCTCGAATAATTCCAACGCACCTTGAGCGCAGGCGAGGTCAATGTGTGAAGCCTTATTGACTTGCGCAAAATCGCGAACGCGGCGCAAGAGTCGGTTAGCAATACGCGGCGTGCCGCGACTACGCAGCGAAATCTCGTTCACCGCATCGGGTTCAATGACTACATCAAGCAGTCCCGCAGAACGAATCACAATACGTGCCAATTCTTCTGGTTCATAAAAATCAAGCTGCGCAGTGAACCCAAAGCGGTCGCGCAATGGCGCGGGAAGCAATCCAGATCGCGTTGTCGCACCGATCAAAGTAAAACGCGGCACATCGAGCGGGATCGATGTTGAACCCGGCCCTTTGCCCACCACGATGTCAACGCGAAAATCCTCCATCGCCATGTAGAGCATTTCTTCTGCGGTGCGGGCCATGCGATGAATCTCGTCAACAAAGAGGACTTCGCCTTCGCGAATATCGGACAGCAGAGCCGCCAAATCCCCCGCGTGCTGCAAGGCCGGCCCACTGGTCAGGCGCAACGGCATGCCCATCTCCTGAGCCACGATCATGGCCAGCGTGGTCTTGCCTAGTCCAGGAGGACCGGCAAACAGCACGTGGTCGGCTGAGGTTCCCCGCGCCATGGCTGCCTGCAGAACCAAGCCCAATTGATCACGCACACGCTGTTGTCCTACAAAATCGTCCAAGCTGCGTGGTCGCAACGCGGACTCGGCAGCCCGCTCCATCGGATCAGCCTCTGCGGTGACGAACTCTTCACTCATGTTCGCTTCAACTCCTGCAAAGCAGAGCGCAGCAATTCGGGGATCTCCACGTCAACTGGTGTGGCACGTCGAGCCGACTCAACCGCTGCTCGCGCGTCCTTGGTATTCCATCCCAGTCCGATCAACGCGTCGACCACTTGATCGTCGCTTGAAGCCGAAACCTTGCCCGCGGAACCCTCGAGCGATGGGCCCAGCCGATCGCGCAGTTCCACCACAATCTTTTCCGCACCCTTCTTCCCAATGCCAGGAACCGCGGTGAGAGCGGGATAGTCCGACGTAGAAATCGCGTGCCGCAACTGATCGGGTGAATACACCGCCAGCATAGCCAGAGCCAACCGTGGCCCCACCCCACTGGCGGTCATCAAGATCTCGAAAGTGCGCCGTTCATCCGAGGAGGAAAAGCCATACAGGGCAAGGGAATCCTCCCGAACGATCATGGTGGTGTGCAGACAGACAGGCGTTCCTACGCGCAGTTCCGCCAACGTCGTGGGAGTGCAGTAGGTCAAGATCCCCACACCACCGACTTCGACCACCGCCGAATCGAGGCGAAGGTCGGCGACCAAACCAGAAACGGTGGCGATCATCGGGTAGCCGCCTGTCGAGCAACCGCTGCCTGCAAGCGATCTTGCGCCGGTCCGCGCCACAAGTGACAAATGGCAAGAGCTAAAGCGTCAGCAGCATCTGCGGGCTTAGGTGGCGCATCAAGACGCAGCAACCGAGCAACCATCGTTCCTACTTGTGTTTTGTTAGCACGCCCCGATCCAGACACCGCCGCTTTGACTTCCGTCGGTGTATGTAAACCCACCGGAATCCCTGCATGAGCTGCTGCAAGCAGCGCGACGGCCGCTGCTTGGGCGGTGCCCATCACGGTGCTGACGTTGTGTTGACTAAACACCCGCTCAACGGCAATGGCATCGGGTTGGTGTCGCTCTATCCATGTGGTGAGTTCGTTGGACACGATCAGGAGGCGCTGCTCGAGTGGCAAGGCCGTATCCGTGGTGATCACACCCACGTCGACGAGTTCCAGCGCACGACCAGCCCCGCCATCGACCACACCGACACCACAACGGGTCAGGCCAGGATCTACGCCTAGGACGCGCACGATTGCCCCTCTCATCCGAACATGTGTTCGTATGAGGTTAGCCTGCCACGGCCTCCAGGACCTCATCCGACACGTCAAAATTGGCCCAGACGTTTTGGACATCGTCGCTTTCTTCTAGGGCGTCTATCAGGCGGAAGATCTGCCTGGCCCCGTCCTCATCGAGCTCAATGTTGACCGAAGCCAGGAAGGTCGGGTCAGCCGAGTCATAGTCAATTCCAGCATCCACCAGGGCGGTGCGCACGGCCACCAGGTCCGTGGCCTCAGAAATAACCTCGAACTGCTCCCCTAGGTCAATGACTTCCTCAGCGCCGGCTTCAAGGACTGCCATCAATACATCGTCTTCGCTCAATTCGCCCTTGGGCACCATGACAACGCCCTTTCGGTTAAACATGTAAGACACCGATCCAGGATCCGCCATTGACCCACCATTGCGGGTCATGGCCACGCGCACATCTGATGCAGCGCGGTTGCGGTTGTCGGTCAAGCATTCAATGAGAACGGCGACACCGTTGGGTCCATAGCCTTCGTACATGATGGTTTGCCAGTCAGCACCGCCAGCTTCGACTCCCGAGCCCCGCTTGAGAGCACGGTCGATGTTGTCGTTAGGAACCGAACTCTTCTTGGCTTTTTGAACGGCATCAAACAAGGTGGGGT
>CAMCVY010000147.1 GCA_945881995.1 Bifidobacterium breve
GCCGCGCTAATTCGCGCGGCCCTGGGCGATGTGAACTCTGACAAGAATTAAACCGGAGCGTTACGGTCAGCCGGGAGAGCAGCTTTCGCCAGTTCAACCAAGGCGTTGAATGCCTCGGCATCATTAACGGCAAGCTCGGCCAACATGCGGCGGTCGACTTCGATCCCGGCCAAACCCAAACCTTGGATGAAGCGGTTGTAGGTCAAGCCTTGAGCGCGCGATGCAGCGTTAATGCGCTGAATCCACAGTCGACGGAAATCACCCTTGCGCGCCTTGCGGTCACGGTAGCTGTAGACCATTGAGTGCGTGACTTGTTCCTTGGCCTTGCGATACAGGCGTGAACGTTGTCCGCGGTAACCACTTGCGCGCTCGAGTACTTCACGGCGCTTCTTATGGGCGTTGACCGCCCTCTTTACGCGTGCCATGCGAATAGCTCCTTGTTACTTAATCGACAACACCTGCCGCCGATAAACCGAATGGGGATGGCTCAAAGGCCGAGTAGCTTCTTAGCCTTCTTTGCATCAGCCGGGCTGAGTTGGACGTCAACGGAAAGACGACGGGTGCGCCTAGATGACTTGCTTTCGAGCAGGTGGCGCTTGTTGGCGCGCTCACGCATGAGCTTGCCTGAGCCAGTTACGCGGAAACGCTTCTTTGCTCCGCTATGCGTCTTGTTCTTCGGCATGTTGTGCCAACTCCTCAGTAGAACTATCGGGGGCTTGCGCTGGATCACGAGGGGCCTTTTCCGCCTCACGCTCAGCCTTTGCATCAGCCTTCTTCTTCAGCGGTCCAAGGACCATGATCATGTTGCGACCGTCCTGCTTGGGCGAGTACTCCACAAAACCAATGTCCGAAACATCTTCTGCCAGTTTCTTCAACAGGTTGTAGCCCAACTCAGGTCGGCTTTGCTCACGACCGCGGAACATGATCGTGATCTTGACCTTGTCACCCATCTTCAAGAACCGAATGACGTGACCCTTTTTGGTCTCGTAGTCATGCGGGTCAATCTTTGGGCGAAGCTTCATTTCCTTGATGACGGTGTTCACCTGATTGCGACGCGATTCACGCGCCTTCAACGCTGTTTCGTACTTGAACTTTCCGTAGTCCATGAGCTTGCACACCGGAGGGTGCTCACTGGCGGCGACTTCAACTAAGTCAAGATCAGATTCTTGAGCTAGCCGCAAGGCATCTTCAATGCGCACGATTCCGACTTGTTCACCGGCTGGTCCAACCAACCGCACTTCAGGAACACGGATCCGTTCATTTACGCGAGGTTCAACGCTGATACTTGGCTCCTTCGTCGATCCAGGTGACCTGCATAAACGAAGAAGGCCCTCGCGTATGAACCTGCGAAGGCCTCAACCGGCGTGCGCGCACCGTTCGCCAAGGCGAAAAGCACAAACGCACAGGTACGTGCGTTGCACGGCACTCCTAGGAGTGCGACCGGACCCGACAACGGTGAGGTTGGTGCGGGTGGGAGAGGTCTCCACTTGTCGCTGGCCTTGCAAGCAGGGCTAGCGGGTCAGCCCCAAGGGTAGCAAGGGGCCACAAACCACTCAACGGCCGGTCTCAACGAGGAGACCGGCCGCTGTGAGGGGGAAACGTATGACCGAAGCCATACGTGGCGCTAGGCGGACCTAGCGACACCTAAGGGGTTATGCATCTGCCTTGTGTGAGGCCATCCATGGCATCACGATCGCAGCGATCAAACCACCCACGAGCGGAGCTGCGATGAAGACCCACAACTCACTCAAGGACGATCCGCCGGTCAAGATGGCCGGACCAAAGGAACGAGCCGGGTTGACCGAGGTTCCCGTGATCGGGATACCCACCAAGTGGACAGCGGCCAGGGCCAGACCAATGGTCAAGCCAGCAAAGCCGACGTTCTCGGACTTGGTCACCAGCAAGATCACGCCAACGAAGATAAAGGTCAGGACCACTTCGATGATGAAGGATCCAACAGTTCCCACGGTGGCGGTGGAGTTCGAACCCAAGGCGCCAGTGGTGTCGGTCAAACCTTGACCCACGAGGTACTTGAGTAATCCCGCACCCGCAAGGGCACCCAGAAACTGAACAGCGATGAAGGAAATACCTTCTTGAATGCTTTGACGTCGCGTCGCCATCATGGCGATGGTGACGGCCGGGTTGATGTGGCAACCAGAAATGCCACCGATCGAGTAGGCCAAAGCCAGCAGGACAAGGCCGAAGGCCAAAGCCACACCAACAATGTTGAGCACCGACTGGTCAGGGCCAGACTTGAGGCCACCAACAGCGGCACCAACAGCAACAATGACAAGAATCGCAGTTCCGAGGAACTCAGCGACGAGTTTGCGAACCATGCACAACCTCCGAAGAAGGCCTAGGGGGAAGGACAGACATAGGTTTCCATGAACGCCCCTTCACAATCGCGCAAGCCTGCCGGCGTGTTGCCCACTAAGTGCCTATCAGGCGATAGGTTCAGCCAACGCGAAGGCTAGCCCCAGATCAAGGCGGTCCCTGAGCACAAGATTGCCTTCCAAGCCTTCGGCCAGTTGAGCTACTACGCCTTCGGCATCGCCCCTTCCAGCCGTTGGCCTCAGCCACACGATGGCATCGCACTCCATGTCGGAGTCGGGCTTACCCAGGTGCACGGTGGCTCCCCGCTTACGGGCCTCTCGTTCAATTTCCGCTGCCACGTCGTGGTCACTCCACACCGGCACGGCTTGTCGAGACTGGGCTAGAGCCCGCAGGGGTGCCCCCGCTAACACCACACGCTGCGGTCCGGCGAAGTCGAGGATGAGCGCCTCGCACGATTCCTCAAGCGCTGTTTGGGCGGCTTGGTCTGCGGTGACCGGCACAAGTCGGGCATCGGGGTTCCACGACTGTGCGTTCTCAACAGAAGTAAAGACGACCATGCCACTCCATCCGGCATCAGCGCGAAAGATTGCGGTGGCGATGTGGCTTTCCTTTTCCACTTCATGGCCACCCACATCCTGCGCTGAATCAAGAACAGCTTGAGTGGGTAAAAGCACGCGCGTGCCGACTAAGGCGTTTGCCATTTCACGATGATCGAGGTCGCCACCGCCAAACGCGGCAAGCGCACTAGCAACAGTGGGCGGACACTCCCCCTGGTCGCCTGCAAAGGCAGAGACGGGAATTTCCGCGCCCTCAAACTGATTCATGAGAAAAGTCGCTAGATACGACAGGCGTGAATGTCTGTCACGATGACGCCACGAGCGCCAAGGTTCCACAGGGCATCCATCACGTTGTGCTGATCCGCACGCGGCACCATGGCTCGCACCGCAACCCAGCCTTCATCGCGCAACGGCGACACCGTGGGAGATTCAATTCCTGGGGTCAACACACACGCCTGCTCGACGAGATCAGCCTTGACGTCGTACTCCATCATCACGTAGGTACGAGCCACGATGACACCTTCAAGGCGGCGCAAGAGTTGTTGCACTTCGGGAGTACTGCTCACATCAGAGCGTCCGATGAGCACTGCTTGCGATTGCAAGATCGGGTCCCCCACGAGTTCTAGACCAGCGGCTCGCAGCGTGGTACCCGTATCCACGACATCAGCCACCGCATCAGCCACACCTAGAGCCACAGCATTTTCCACGGCGCCATCGAGCCCAACGACCTCCGCTGAAATACCAAGATCGGCAAGAGCAGCGGTGACGATGCCCCGATACGAGGTGGCGATGCGCTTTCCATTGAGGTCAGCGATCGAGGATGCCGTACCCACGGGAGCGGCAAACCGGAACGTCGAAGCACCA
>CAMCVY010000148.1 GCA_945881995.1 Bifidobacterium breve
ACTCCCATGTAGCCGCGGTTCGAGTTCGCATTCCCAGCGGCACAGATGACTGAGGCCATGTCCGAACTTCCTATTCGCGACGATCTTCGGGGACGCAGTGCCTACGGCGCTCCACAGATCGATGTTCCGGTGCTGCTCAACGTCAATGAGAACCCCTACGCACCGTCTGCGGCCGTTGTTGCGGCGATCACACAGGCGGTGGGTCGTGCAGCACAAGGTGTGAACCGCTATCCAGATCGCGATTGTGGGGGATTGCGTTCTGCTTTAGCCACGTACCTTGCCAACCGCGAAGGTGTCTCGGTTTCGGCTCAGGCTATGTGGCCAGCTAATGGTTCCAATGAAGTCATGCTGCAGTTGATGCAGGCCTTTGGCGGGCCGGGTCGCAAGGCATTGGGGTTTGCCCCGACGTATTCGATGTACCCGGACTATTGCCGAGACACGTTTACGCAGTACGTCACCGTTGATCGCACCGATGATTTTGAAGTCACGGCTGAGATCGCCTTGGCCGCGATAGAAAACGAACAGCCCGACATTATCTTGTTGGCTTCGCCGAACAACCCCACCGGAACCGCGTTGAGCCTGGACGTCATCAAGACCGTGTGCTCCAACTTTTCCGGCATGGTGATCGTTGATGAGGCTTACGCCGAGTTTCGTAGAACCGGTACGCCATCGGCATTGACACTGTTGGACACGTTTCCTCGGCTCGTCGTGACGCGCACCATGAGCAAGGCCTTTGCCTTTGCCGGTGGTCGGGTGGGCTACTTGGTCGCCTCCCCAGCCGTTGTTGACGCGGTCCAGTTGGTGCGCTTGCCGTATCACGTCTCGGCGATTACTCAGGCCGCTGCTGTGGCCGCTCTTGAGCACGCTGAAGAGTTGCTGGCTGGGGTCGACCGACTCCGCGATGAGCGCGACCAACTGTTCACCTGGCTCCAGGGCCGTGGGCACGAGGTGGCGGTCAGCGATGCCAATTTCATCCTGTTCGGGCGCTTTCCTGATCCGGATCGGGTCTGGCAAGGCCTGCTTGATCGTGGGGTGTTGATCCGCCAAACAGGTCCGACCGGCTGGTTGCGCGTCAGTATTGGTACTGCATCAGAGATGATGGCCTTTAGAAAAGCCCTTGAGGAGGTTGTCCCCGTATGAGTCGTTCCGCTCGCGTTGAACGTGGCACGAAGGAATCCATGGTGGTTGTCGAGATTGAACTCGACGGCACTGGACAAGCCGACATCTCTACGGGTGTGCCGTTTTACGACCACATGCTTGAGCAGCTAGCTCGCCACGGTCTCATGGACTTGACCATCAAGACGGAAGGCGATGTCGAAGTCGACATTCACCACACCGTCGAAGACACCTCGATTGCTTTGGGGGAAGCATTTCGTACCGCGCTCGGTGACAAGAGTGGAATTCGTCGGTTCGGTGATTCGCTGGTGCCGCTGGATGAAACCTTGGTGCAGGTCGCAGTTGACTTGTCGGGCCGTCCGTACTTAGTGCACCAAGAGCCTGTCATTGTTGAACTCATCGGCGGCACCTATGACACTGCCATGACCAAGCACATCTGGGAATCGTTCGTGGCGAATGCTCACATCGCTTTGCACGTACGTGTCCTCGAGGGGCGCAACGCGCACCACGTTGTTGAGGCGCAATTTAAGGCCGTTGCGCGTGCCTTGCGTGATGCGTTGGCCCTTGACCCACGGGTGCAGGGAATTCCTAGCACCAAGGGTGCTTTGTGACCTGTTGATGAGTCCCTCGGTCGCAGTTCTTGATTACGGTTCGGGAAACCTGCACTCAGCTCAACGCGCCTTAGAGCGCGCTGGTGCGGTCGTGACCGTGACCGCAGACCGCGACACGGTTTTGGCTGCCGATGGTCTGGTCGTCCCAGGTGTCGGCGCTTTTGCGGCCGTGATGGATGGGCTACGTGCAGTCAAGGGTGGCGAGTTGATCGGTCGCCGGCTGGCTGGTGGTCGGCCGGTGTTGGGCATATGTGTGGGGATGCAGATCATGTTTGATCATGGTGTCGAACATGATGTGGACACCGAGGGTCTGACTGAATGGCCTGGAGTGGTTGACCAGTTGCACGCTGATGTTTTGCCTCACATGGGGTGGAACACCGTCGATGCCCCGGCTGATTCGCAGCTTTTCGCCGGCATCGCTGACCAGCGTTTCTATTTCGTGCACTCCTATGCCGCTCGATCGTGGACGTTGCACACTGACGGCCGAACGGCCGAGCCATTGGTGACGTGGTCGGAGCACGGTGAGCGCTTTGTCGCCGCGGTGGAGAACGGTCCGCTTACTGCGACTCAGTTCCACCCCGAAAAGTCTGGTGATGCCGGCATTGCCTTGCTGACCAACTGGTTGCGTACGCTGTAGTCCTTGTTACCGCCCACCCTTGATGAATTGAGCGCAATGTCCCACCTGATTTTGTTGCCCGCTGTTGACGTGGCCGATGGCGCTGCCGTGCGCTTGGTCCAGGGTGAGGCGGGTTCCGCAACCTCGTACGGCAATCCCCTTGATGCGGCCTTGGAGTGGCAGTCAGCCGGCGCTGAGTGGATTCACCTGGTTGACCTTGATGCTGCCTTTGGCCGTGGCTCAAACCGCGACCTCTTGGCCGACATCACCGGTCAACTCGACGTCCATGTTGAGCTCAGCGGTGGTATTCGTGACGATGAGTCCCTCCGAGCCGCTTTAGCTACTGGATGTGCCCGGGTGAACTTGGGCACTGCTGCTTTGGAAAATCCGCAGTGGTGCCGTGAAGCCATCGCGGAATTTGGCGACCGCATTGCCGTGGGTTTGGACGTGCGCGGAACTACCTTGGCCGCTCGCGGATGGACCCAAGAAGGTGGCGACCTGTGGGAAGTCTTGGATCGCTTGGAATCCGATGGGTGTTCGCGCTATGTCGTCACTGATGTGACCAAGGACGGGACGTTGCAAGGGCCAAACCTTGATCTGCTACGACAAGTGTGTGAGCGAACCAACAAGCCGGTGATTGCTAGCGGGGGAGTGTCGAGCTTGGCCGACTTGCGAGCCATTGCGGAATTGGTGCCGCTGGGGGTAGAAGGCTCCATCGTGGGTAAGGCTTTGTACGCGCAAGCCTTTACTCTGCAAGATGCGCTAGCAGCGATGGCGCAGGTCTAATCAAAGACTGGGGAGTCTTGCGGTCGAGTCAAATCCCCGCCGAGAGTTATCTGCAGTCCGATGTGGTCGATGTTTTTGCCTCGAACTTTTTGCTGCCAGATCAAAAACTTCAACTTCCACCCGTATTTGTTGAGCATCAGTTCGCGGACCATTTCCTCACCACCGCCGTCAATGAGGCGTGCAGTGGCTGGAACATAGTCGCTTTTGAGCTTGCCTGATGCAGTGCAGACCGCGATCTGGACCACGGGATCGCGAGCAATGCGCTTGGCTTTACCGGAGTCAGCCTGAGTCCAGGCAAACAGGAAATTCCCGCGATCTGCAACCCAGACCGGTGTGGCCACGCCCGTGCCGTCCTTGCGGTAGGTCATCAGACTGATGTATTGAGCGGCGCCAATCGAGGCGATGAGACCAGACATGATCGTTACTGTAGGACAACCTTAGGCTTAGCGCATGCCCGTTGCCGTCCGAGTGATTCCGTGTCTTGATGTGGATGCCGGACGTGTCGTCAAGGGAGTGAATTTCAAGGACCTGCGTGATGCTGGCGATCCGGTCGAAC
>CAMCVY010000149.1 GCA_945881995.1 Bifidobacterium breve
GTCGATTGCAGTGGAGCGAGCCGGATGACATCAAGGAGCTCGTAGATGGCGCAGTGATGGACATTGCGGGCATGCTCATCACGGTTGACCACGCCCCTGGTCACACCCAGGGATCGGTGATGTTCCGACCAGCGATGGATGCAGGTGCTGACCCCCTGTTGATTTCAGGGGACGTGCTCTTTCGTGAAGGTATTGGTCGCACGGATCTGCCTGGTGGTTCACCGGAATTGATGCAGCAAAGCTTGCGCGCCAAGTGCTTGACGCTAGCCGACAACACGCTGGTACTCCCCGGACATGGCGACTCCACCACCATTGGTTACGAGCGCACGCACAACCCGTTCATTGATGGCGCTTCGGCACCGAACAGGGGTCTGTAGTGGCAGAGAACTTGCGCGCGCCTAAGGGCACCTTTGACCTCCTGCCTCCACAAGGCGACGTGTTCTTGCGTGTGCGCGAACTCATGGGGCAATACGCACAACGTGCCGGATACGGCTACATCGAAACTCCCACTTTTGAAGACACATCTCTCTTCGTGCGTGGCGTGGGTGAGTCCACAGATGTTGTGGCCAAGGAGATGTATTCCTTCACCAGCAAGGGTGATGACCAGCTCACGTTGCGACCAGAAGGCACCGCATCAGTGATGCGGGCCATCCTCGAGCACGGGCTGCACAAGGGCGCTCTGCCCGTCAAGCTGTGGTACTCGGGTTCGTTCTATCGCTACGAGCGCCCGCAGGCTGGGCGGTATCGCCACTTTTCGCAGGTAGGGGCCGAGGCAGTCGGCAGTGATGACCCAACCCTGGATGCTGAGCTGATCATCACCGCGATGGACATCTTTTCCTCGCTAGGCCTTCAGCGCGTGAGTTTGTTGCTCAACTCCTTGGGAGATCACACTGATCGTCCGGCCTATCGGGACGCACTCGTTGCCTTCCTTGACACCCTCGATCTCGATGAAGCCACTCGCGAGCGCGTCAAGCTCAATCCGTTGCGGGTACTCGACGACAAGCGTGCCGACGTAAAGGAGCAGCTGGTCAATGCGCCGGTCATGGCCGATTTCTTGTCTGAGGCGAATCAAGAGCACTACGACACCGTTCGGTCGTTGTTGCGAACGGCTGGCGTGGAATGGATTGAATCTCCACACCTCGTGCGTGGCTTGGACTACTACACCCGCACGGCCTTTGAGTTTGTGCACGACGGACTGGGTTCACAATCAGCTGTTGGTGGTGGCGGTCGGTATGACGGGCTCGCGTCATCCATTGGCGGCCCCGACATTGCTGCCGTGGGTTGGGCGCTGGGGGTGGACCGGACGATTTTGGCGATGCAAGCCGAAGGCTTGCTCAAGGAAAGCGCCTCCTCGGTGGATGTCTTCGCCGTTCCCATCGGCGCGGAGTGCGCGGCCGTGGCTTTTGATCTAGTCACCCAACTGCGGCGAGCCGGGGTATCGGCCGACCTGGCCGTTGATGGGCGGGGTCTCAAGGGCGCTATGAAGGCTGCCGATCGCAGCGGTGCGACGCTGGCTCTGGTGATCGGGGAGCGCGACTTAGCCGATGGATCGGTGCAACTAAAGACCATGGAAACCGGTGAACAGGTGTCGGTTCCACTGGCACAAGTGGTCAGTGATGTCATTAACACTCTTAAGTTGAGCAAAGACGGAAGGAACCAGCAGTGATTCGCACCCGCGAAGCCGGATCGATTCGCGCCACCGACGAAGGAATCAACGTCGTGTTGGCTGGCTGGATTGCTCGTCGTCGAGACCACGGTGGCGTGGCATTTTTTGATGTGCGCGATGCTTCCGGAATTGTGCAAGTGGTCATTCATGACGCCGATGTGGCGCACGACCTGAAGAACGAGACGTGTGTGCAAATCACTGGCACCGTCAGCATTCGTCCGGCCGGCAATGAAAATGCTGACCTACCCACCGGTGCCATTGAGGTCGTTGCCGAGAACGTGGTCGTGCTGTCCACCTCTGCGCCGTTGCCGTTTCAAATCGATGACCAAACCGAAGTGGGCGAAGAAGCGCGCCTGAAGTGGCGTTACCTCGACCTGCGTCGTAGCGGGCCTGCCAAGGCGCTGCGGATGCGCAGCGAGGCCAACCGTATTGCCCGCGAAGTGCTGCAAAAGCACAACTTCGTTGAGATCGAAACCCCCACGCTGACCGCATCAACCCCGGAAGGTGCCCGAGACTTCCTGGTTCCCGCTCGCTTGAAGCCCGGAACGTGGTACGCCCTGCCGCAGTCCCCGCAGTTGTTCAAGCAACTGCTGATGGTGGCAGGCATGGAGCGCTACTACCAAATTGCTCGTTGCTACCGAGACGAAGACTTCCGCGCCGATCGTCAGCCGGAGTTCACCCAACTCGATATTGAAATGTCTTTTGTCGAACAAGACGACATCATCGCTTTGGGTGAAGAAGTCGTTCGTGCTTTGTGGCAAGGAACGATCAACCACACCATTGGTGACATTCCCCGCATGACTTATGCGGACTCGATGGAAAAGTACGGAACGGACAAGCCGGATCTGCGCTTTGGATTAGAACTCACCGACTTGACGCAGTACTTCTCCGCCACCGAGTTTCGTGTGTTCCAGGCCGAACATGTCGGGGCCGTGGTTATGCCCGGTGGAGCCAGCCAGCCCCGTCGTCAGTTTGATGCGTGGCAGGAATGGGCCAAGCAACGTGGTGCTCGAGGTCTGGCCTACGTCAGTTTTGACGAAAGTGGAGAGCTAACGGGTCCCGTAGCCAAGAATCTGACCGATCAAGAGCGCGAAGGCCTCATGGCCGCTGTTGGTGCCAAGCCAGGTGACTGTGCGTTCTTCGCCGCTGGCAAGCGATCAGAAGCCTTGGGTATTCTCGGCGCGGCTCGACTGGAAATTGGTAACCGCTGCGCATTGATCGACCACAGTCAGTGGTCCTTCGTCTGGGTCATTGATGCGCCGATGTTTGAAGCGATCACTGATGACGACGGCAACGATGGCTGGACCGCCGTTCACCATCCATTTACTGCTCCCAATTCCGATTGGGCCGACACGTTCACGCAACAACCGGGCGAAGCACTTGCTTGGGCTTACGACATTGTGTGCAACGGTAATGAAATTGGCGGTGGCTCTATTCGTATCCACCAAGGTCAAATGCAGGCCGATGTCTTTAATGTTTTGGGTATCACCTCGGAAGAAGCCGAAAGTAAATTTGGCTTCTTGCTCGAGGCCTTTAAGTACGGCCCTCCTCCGCATGGCGGTATTGCCTTGGGCTGGGACCGCATTTGCATGCTGCTTGCAGGTGCTAACTCATTGCGCGAAGTCATCGCCTTCCCCAAGACCGGTGGCGGACATGACCCACTGACAGGTGCACCAACGGTGATTACGCCTCGTCAAAGGCTCGAGGCCGGCATTGACGCGAAGCCTGAGCTAAACCAGGAGTAATCGCAGTGGTAGCCCAGCTTGGTGTACACCGTGCGGGCTGCATCGTTATCGGCATGCATACCCAACGTCACGATCGAGAATTCACTTAACAGTTGCTGGGTCAACCACCCGGTCACCGCTAACGCCAAGCCTTGTCCGCGATGGTCAGGGTGAGTGGCCACGGATGCTAGGTGTGGTTTACCTGCGATGCGCATGGTTTCGGCCGCACACGACACCACTGTCCCCGAAGCATCCACGATGCCCGCCCATCGCGTCGCCAGGGGATTGTCC
>CAMCVY010000150.1 GCA_945881995.1 Bifidobacterium breve
GTATCCGCGTTGGGGTCGATCAGGCCCTTGGCCAACAACTTCTGCAATGACGCAATCGTCACGCCACCAGCGGTTTCACCAAAGATGCCTTCGGTTTCGGCCAACAGGCGAATGCCCGCAACCACTTCGTCATCAGTGACATCTTCAATCGCGCCGCCAGTGCGGTTGGCCACATCGATGGCATAGGGACCGTCAGCTGGATTACCAATAGCCAAAGACTTTGCGATGGTGTTCGGCTTTTGCGGCTTGACCACATCAACACCGGCCTTCCATGCCGCGGCCACTGGGGAACATCCCGTGGCTTGAGCCCCAAAGATCTTGTACGGCGATGCTTCAACGAGACCGAGCTTGATGAATTCGGTGAATGCCTTGTCGATCTTGGTCATCAGCGAGCCTGAGGCGATTGGGACTACGACTTGAGCCGGCAATCTCCAGCCCAACTGCTCAGCGACTTCGTAGCCCAAAGTCTTTGAACCTTCTCCGTAGTACGGGCGCAGGTTCACGTTGACGAATCCCCACTCGTCATCGCTGGCCACCTCAGAACACACGCGGTTAACGTCGTCGTAGTTGCCTTCAATTTCGATCAACGTTCCGCCATACACAGCAGTGGTCACGGTCTTGCCTGCTTCGAGGTCGTGCGGAATCACTACGCAGGACTTCAAACCAGCGCGGGCCGCAGCGGCAGCAACGGCATTAGCCAAGTTGCCTGTTGATGCACACGCCACGGTCGTGAAGCCCAACCGCCGACCGTTTTCAAGTGCCACTGCTACGACTCTGTCCTTGAACGAGTGCGTGGGGTTGCCACTGTCGTCCTTGATCCACAGCGCGCGCATGCCCAAGACCTTGGCCAAGTTGTCGGCCTTGATCAAGTGCGTAAAACCTGGCTGCAAATTCTTGCCATCAACAACATCTGCAGAGACCGGAAGCAGGCCGGCGTAGCGCCACATGTTGGAAGGACCGGCTTGAATGCTTTCTCTGGTCACACCAACAAAGTCATACGAGACTTCGAGGGGGCCAAAACATTCATCACATGCGTAGCGCGCTTCAAGCGCATATTCGGCACCACATTCGCGGCAGGTCAAACATCGAGCTGGACCTGCGTTTTCCACACCGGCAGCATTGGGGGTAATCGTGGGAGTGCTCACAAGTTGAGGCCTTTCGTCTCATCTTTCCAAGATTGCTCTTGGACGGACTTGGCACCTGATCCGACGGCCGCCTACGCAAGGTAGGTGTCTTCGGAGTGGTTGCCGGGGCTTCAACGGGCCGTTCCCTCTGCCCCTCGGGATGAGCTATATGAAGTTGTGGTGTTCACCGTCGTGTGAAACGGTGGTCTCACCTTACCGCAGGACCCACCTGGCCTGGTGAGTGGTCGCCATCGGCAGCGGGAGGACGCGTGGATCCACAGACGAGTACGTGGTTCGACAGCCATACCTCGCACGCACAAGATTGGGCGCTGCAGGCGCTGCTCAAGAGCAAGGGCCGCCACGCAATTTCCGTTGTTATCCCAGCACTCAATGAAGCCGAAACCATCGGCGCAATCGTGACGACGGTACGCGAGGAGTTGATGGCCAAGTACCCCCTCATCGACGAAGTCGTCGTCATCGATGGCGCTTCATCCGATGCCACCGCATCGCTGGCAGCACAAGCTGGAGCAAAAGTTTTTGCTCACGATCTCATCTCGACCGGCTTTGATGTCCTCCCGGGCAAAGGTGAAGCGATGTGGCGATCGCTGTTTGTTGCAAAGGGCGACATCATTGTCTTCCTTGATGGTGACCTTCGAAATTTCTCCGCCACCTATGTCACGGGATTACTTGGACCACTCCTGACTGATCCCGCAGTCGACCTCGTCAAGGCTTTCTACGATCGGCCAGCCCCACACCGCCATGACGCCATCGACTTGGGCGCTGGTTCGTCCAATGACGAACCGCTCATTCGCTCCGGCGGTGGACGCGTCACCGAATTGGTCGCTCGGCCCTTGCTGAATCTGCACTGGCCCGAACTATCCGGCATCATCCAGCCACTCTCTGGTGAATATGCCGCTCGACGTTCACTTCTCGAACAGCTTCCCTTCCCTACCGGGTATGGCATCGAACTCGGCATGCTCATCGACACTCTCCAACTGCGCGGGCTGAATGCCATCGCCCAGGTGGACGTGGGTGAGCGCCAACATCGCCACCAGGACTTGCAGGCCTTGGGTCGAATGGCAGCCGAAATCTGGCAGATCGGCATGGATCGCCTTGATCGAGACGGTCACATCGTCACGGTTCGCGAGCCACACACATCGCTGACCCAATTTGAATCAACGGTAGACGGGCACTCGGCATTTACATCAGACATCACGGTGGCACAACGGCCGCCAGCCGTCGCGATAAGTCAGTACACCGATCGAGTCTTGCTCGAATAGTTAGTTCGCCACCACGATGGTCAGCTGAGTCGATGACATTCCGCTGAGTGCTTCACGAGTGAGTTGTGTTCCACTCAGGTCGTCAGTCAATCGCTTGGCACTGGCTTTAAATCCCGAGGGATAAAAGATGGTCGTGGCGGAAACACTTGATCGGGTCCAGTTACCGATGGAAACCACATTCCAACCAGCGCGAGTGACCTTCAGTCGGTAGGCCGCAGCTAATCCGATCGTTGTTGTGCCATTGAGTACCACCACGGGGCGCTTGGGCGCCAAGGTCGGTGTGGGACTTGGTGAAGCAGTCTCTGATGCAGTGGGCGTCGGTGTTGTGCTGGCCGAAACACTCGGGCTAGAGGTCACCGTCGGTGTGGGGGTTGAGGAATCCGTCGGTGTCGAGCTCGGTGTTGTAGGAGTTGGACTCAGTGTGGGTTGACCGATCGGCGTCACGAGTCCTTCGCCCTGGTCGTAGGGGTCCGAACACGAATTGAAGGCCACGAGAAGGGCCACGATGGATGCCACTGCTAGAAGTGCAGGGACGACAATGCGGCGAAGGTTTTCTGGACCCGAGCGCGGGGCTCTGCGTCGATTTGACCCATCCGCCGGAGGCGTTGTGGTGTCAGTCATGGTGCTTTAGCTCAGACCTCAAAGCCCAGGCGTCGAGCCGAGCGTTGACGTTGGCGTTCCGCGCGCATACGGCGCAAGCGCTTAACCAACATCGGGTCGTACAACAACGCTTCATTGCGATCAATCAAAGCATTGAGAACTTGGTAGTAACGCGTTGATGACATATCAAACAGTTCGCGAATGGCCTGCTCTTTAGCGCCGGAGTACTTCCACCATTGACGCTCAAAAGCCAAGATGGCTTCGTCGCGCTCATTGAGAGTTCCTGCACCTGGGAACGCATCAGAAGACTGAGCGTTAGCGGCGTCCATCACAAACCCCCACGGTTTGATAGCGGTGTCATCGGTCTGCCTAATCGTAGGCGGGTGGGGGGACATTGCAGTGATGTACGCGCCGACAAATCCGCCCAGTCTGCGGGCAACCTGTAAGCGGTGTGACATGAGTTAAGCCATGGTTTCCAAGATGGCCGCAATATCCTCCCTGGACGTTCGAGGATTAACGATGGCAAAGCGGGCCACCGTCTCTTCGCCATGACGCGAGGGCATGACGAAGGCGAAGTGCGCCTTGAGCAAGGACTCGGACCAGTCTTG
>CAMCVY010000151.1 GCA_945881995.1 Bifidobacterium breve
GGTCTTGATCCAGGAATACTCCAACTGGAATGCTTCCGCTTCGCTCTGAACTATCGTCCAATCAACGGTGGCACCTCGCTCCACCATTGACCTGGTACGGGGATGCAGCGTGACGGGATCTGCGAAATAGGACGTTAAGCGCGAGCGCAAGTTTGTAGCCTTGCCGACATAAATCACCTGCTGATTCGCATCAAAAAAGCGATAGACACCCGGCTCGACTGGAATCGCCGAAGTCGCCGGTTTAAGCAGTGTCATCAAGCTCACGCAAAGTCAACGATGCCATTTCGAACCTGCACGGGGATCGCAGCCAATGGTGATTGGGCCGGGCCTTGGACCACGGCACCGGTCACGGGATTGAACTGACTCCCGTGGCACACACACAGGATCGATCCGGCTTCGACACCCTTCACAGTGCAGCCACTATGCGTACAGACAGCGCTGAAGGCGTTCACCTGGCCGGCGGCAGACTTCGTTACCACAATCTTGCGATCATCAACGATCTTGACTACCGAACCGTCCGCGGGAATGTCGGCAACGGCCACAATCCCCTCCGATGCGCCATCTTTTGCCGCAGGCGTTGTCGTCGGTTCGGTAGCAGCTCCTTCGGTTTGATCATTACCGCAGGCGGCGAGCAATGGCGCTGCCGCACCAGCTACCGCAATAACGGCTCCGGTTTGAAGAATGCCTCTACGGGATGGACTCATTACTGCCTCCTATGGTTGTTTTCTGACTCTAGACGAAAGGATGACGTTAGGTTGTTCGCTTCCGGGGTTTCTTAGCCGGGACCTTAACGCCCAGAGCGGATGCGAGGTATTGCCCGGTATAACTGGAAGGGTTAGCCGCGACGTGCTCAGGAGTTCCTGTTGCCACAATCTCCCCACCACGGCCGCCGCCCTCAGGGCCTAGGTCAATGATCCAGTCAGCCGTCTTTATGACATCAAGATTGTGTTCAATGACAATCACCGTATTGCCGGCGTCCACCAAACGATTCAAAACGCCAAGAAGCTTGGCGACATCATCAAAGTGCAGTCCCGTCGTGGGTTCATCAAGCACATAAACGGTGCGTCCGGTTGAGCGCTTTTGGAGTTCCGAGGCCAACTTCACACGCTGCGCTTCCCCCCCAGACAAGGTAGGAGCTGATTGACCCATCCGCACATATCCCAGGCCCACATCGTTGAGCGTTTTCAAGTGTCGAGCAATCGCAGGAATGGCCTCAAAGAACTCTAAGGCTTCTTCAATCGGCATATCCAATACATCGGCGATTGATTTGCCCTTGAAGTGCACTTCCAATGTCTCGCGGTTGTATCGCGCACCCCGACATACTTCACAGGGAACATAAACATCAGGCAAGAAGTTCATTTCAATTTTCAAAGTGCCATCACCGCTGCAGGATTCACAGCGGCCACCTTTGACATTGAAGGAAAAGCGACCTTGCTGGTAACCGCGGACTTTGGCTTCCGGGGTCGCAGCGAAAATCTTGCGAATGTGATCAAACACGCCTGTGTAGGTCGCCGGATTGGAGCGAGGAGTGCGCCCAATCGGACTTTGATCTACGTGGACGACCTTGTCGACTAGTTCCAAGCCCTCGATCTTGCGATGCCTCCCAGGAACCACCCGAGATCCCTGGAGTTCACGCGCTAGAGCCGAGTACAAGATGTCATTAACCAGTGTGGACTTACCCGAACCACTCACTCCCGTGATGGCCACCAAGCAGCCCAGCGGGAAACTGGCATCCACCTTCTTCAGATTGTTCTCGGTCGCTCCTTTGATCGACAGCATGCGTGCTTTATCAACCGGGCGTCGCGCAGCCGGGACCGCGATGGATTTGCGGCCCGACAGGTAGGCCCCTGTCACGGATTCCATATTGCTCAACAGTTCCTTGACCGATCCGGAGACAACCACATGACCACCGTGCTCGCCAGCACCTGGACCGATATCGACTACCCAGTCGGCCGTACGAATGGTGTCTTCATCGTGTTCGACAACGATCAACGTGTTACCCAGGTCGCGAAGACGCACCAGCGTTTCAATCAGGCGCCGATTGTCGCGCTGGTGCAGGCCGATGGATGGCTCATCAAGCACATACAAAACCCCTACCAATCCAGAGCCAATCTGGGTCGCCAACCGAATGCGCTGCGCCTCACCACCGGACAATGTTCCGGCCGCGCGGTCAAGTGACAAATAGTCAAGCCCTACGTCGAGCAGGAAGGTCAAACGTTCGTTGATTTCCTTCAACACCCGACCAGCAATTTTGGCCTCGCGCGGGGGCAACTTGAGCTTGCTCAAGAACTCGGCGCACTCAGCGATGGACATGGCTGCAAGGTTTGCGATGGACACCTCGCCTAGCGTCACGGCAAGTATCAGTGGCTTGAGGCGCGTACCCGCGCACGCCTCACAGGGAGTTTCTCGCATGTAGCCTGCGTAACGCTCACGGCTGGAGTCAGTCTCCGACTCTTCATGGCGACGCTCGACAAACCCCAGGACGCCCTCAAAGGTTGTGGTGTACGACCGCTGGCGGTTGAAGCGGTTCTTGTAGCGAACCGCCACCTGGTCGTCGTCCCCGTAAAGCACGGCCTTCTTCGCTTTGGCCGACAACTTGTGCCATGGGGTGTCCATGGAGAAGCCCACATTGTCTGCAACGGCCTCCAGGAGTCGAGCGAAGTAATTACTGATGTGACCACCAGACCACGGAGCAATCGCTCCATCGCGCAAGGACAAGGTCGGGTCCGGAATGATCAGTTCGGGATCAACGACCATGCGAATGCCCAGCCCCGTGCACTCCGGGCAGGCGCCAAAGGGTGAGTTGAAGGAGAAGGAACGCGGCTCTAACTCCTCGAAGGAGAGGTCATCCTTCAGGCAGGCCAGGTGCTCCGAGTAAGTCCGTTCGCGGTGCGGATCGTCGTCAGCCACATCGACAAACTCAAGGATGACCAGTCCCCCGCCGAGCTTGAGTGCTGTTTCTACCGAATCTGTGAGTCTTCGGCGCGAGCTAGCCTTCACCGCGAGTCGATCGACCACCACTTCGATGGAGTGCTTTTCCTGCTTTTTCAGGGTGGGGACTTCCTCAAGTCCGTACACCACCCCATCCACTCTGGCCCGACTAAAGCCCTGGGTTTGCAACTGCTTAAACAGGTCAACGTATTCACCCTTGCGCGCTCGGACCAATGGCGCGAGCACTTGGAAACGGCTTCCCTCATCGAGATCCAAGATCCGATCCACGATTTGTTGCGGTGCTTGGCGGGCTATGACATCGCCACACTCAGGGCAGTGGGGAGTTCCGGCTCGCGCATACAGCAAGCGCAAGTAGTCATAGACCTCGGTGATCGTTCCCACGGTTGATCGCGGGTTGCGATTCGTTGACTTTTGATCGATGGAAACTGCAGGGGATAGGCCTTCGATGAAATCAACATCTGGCTTATCCAATTGGCCAAGAAACTGGCGAGCATACGCCGACAAGCTCTCCACATAGCGACGTTGACCTTCAGCAAAGATGGTGTCGAAGGCCAAACTCGATTTCCCCGAACCTGATAGGCCGGTGAAAACGATCAGCGCATCCCGAGGAAGTTCGAGAGAGACGTTCTTCAGGTTG
>CAMCVY010000152.1 GCA_945881995.1 Bifidobacterium breve
GCTGCTGGGCCACCACGGCCGACCCCGCGCCGACCGGGGCATTCTTGCCCGCCACGAGAGCTGGGACAAAGGCGAAAACGGCCGCCACCGCGGCTCCCACGACCAGGCCGCCGACATGGGCTCGCCAATCGATATTGGGTAAAACAAACCCCAGAACCAAGTTGATGCCAATAAATCCCACGATGCTCGCCACGTCCTGACGCATCGCCCGACCGATCACCAAGGTTGCGCCCATCAGGCCAAACATCGCACCAGAGGCACCCACTGACGGGACGTTGGGTGGGCTGAATAAGAACGACACCGCCGAACCACCTAGAGCCGACACCAGGTAGAGCATGAGAAAACGAGCTCGCCCTAGGACCGATTCCAACTGTGGGCCAAGCGAGTACAAGACCCACATGTTGAACACGATGTGCAAGATGCCACCGTGCATAAATGCAGCAGTAAACAATCGGTAGTACTGCCCGGCGGCAACACCAATGGCTTCGCCTTGATCATCAAGTGCATAACCCAGCAGCGAATACTTTTCAATACTGTTGTTAAAACCAATCACATACTGCAAGACGAAAACAGCAATCGTGACACCGATGAGGGACTTGGTGACGACCGCGCCTTGATCGATGCGCCCACCAAAGCGGGTCATGGGCTGACGCTGCTGCGCCTTTCCTGCCGAAACACATTCCGGGCATTGAAAACCGACGGCAGCAGAAGTCATACAGTCAGGACAAATAGAACGTTCACACCGGCTGCAACGTATGTAGGTTTCCCGGCCGAGATGCTGGTAGCAGGTAGGGCCGGCGGGCGAACTAGTCACGGCTTTCGATTAGCACAGACTCAATCACCACATCGCTGAGTGGCTTATCGCCTGGTGCCGTTGGAGTCGAGCCGATGGCGTCCACCACATCGCGGCTGGCTTGCTCTTCTACCTCACCGAAAATGGTGTGCTTGAAGTTCAAGTGCGGGGTCTTGCCCAGGGTGATGAAAAACTGCGAACCATTCGTGGCTGGACCCGCATTAGCCATCGCGAGAATATAGGGCTTATCAAACTGCAGCTCGGGGTGAAACTCATCCTCAAAGGTGAAACCTGGTCCGCCAAAGCCCTTGCCCAACGGGTCTCCACCTTGAATCATGAAGCCACCGATGACGCGGTGAAAGATCGTAGCGTCGTAGTACGGCCCGCTACCTGGCTTGTTGGTACGTGGATCGATGTAGTCCTTGGTGCCCTGCGCCAACTCGACAAAGTTGCGAACCGTTTTTGGAGCGTGATCGGCAAGTAAGCGGATCACAATGTCGCCCTTATTGGTTTTCAACGTGGCGAACTGAGCCATGGGAACTCCCGAGTGTGAAGTAGATTGGAGCACCATCCTATGCCGTTTGCTTGGAGCCGCTCATGACTTCCATCCCCACCATTGAACGCCCAGGATTTGCGCAGGGATACCAAACTGAGAGCCTGCCAGACTTTGATCCCACACCATGGCCCGAAGCCCTCGCTCGAATGAATCAGACGCTGAACTGTTGGGTAGCGACAACCCGTGCGGATGGCCGTCCCCATGCAACCCCGGTGTGGGGCTTGATGATGAATGACACTTTTATCTTCAGCACCTCGCCTGAATCCGTCAAGGCTCGCAACCTCCAGCGTGATGGTCGCTGTCTGGTCCAAATGCAGGTAGAGGAGGACGTATTCCTGCTCGAAGGGGTGGCTACTCCGGCCGATCCGGCGCTCGTGGCAAGCCCAGCGTTCCTTGATCTGTATGAAGCCAAGTACCACCACCGACCGGCTCCTGAGGACATGGTGGGCTCTGGCTGGGTGGTCACGCCGATCACCATTTTGGCCTGGAATGAAAAGTCCATGCTGGAATCGCAGACCCGCTATCGGTTTTGATACCGCGCGCGAAGGCTCACGAGTCAACGCGTAATCTGTACCCGCCCCGAAATCAGGTCAGGGGACGTAGCTCAATTGGCAGAGCACCGCCTTTGCAAGGCGGGGGTTAGGGGTTCGATTCCCCTCGTCTCCACAAGCACATTGGCCCCGCACATAGTGTGGGGTTCTCCACAATGAGGAACCTCGCACAACGTGCGGGGTTTTCTTATTGTCCGAGCTAGCTCACCGACACCTTGACGTAGTCAGCATTAGAACCTTCGTTAAGCGAAGCAACGGCTTGAGAATCCTTGTCACTGGCCTTGAACCACACCGCGGTCCAATGGGCGGCAGCTTCGACTGAGCGACTCTGGTCCAGCGTCATCGGATTGCGGTCTGGATTAGCCCCTACGGGGTTGTCGCAATCAGTTAAGAAGAAGTGGTTGCCACCCTGGATTTCAATGAAGGCATTGGGTCCTTGGCCCGCAACGACAGCAAACGTGCGTTCGGCTTGATCCAGTGTCACCACGTCGTCCACTGACCCCTGCATGAAGGCGATGGGCACGATGTTGTTCACCGGCAGGGGGTCTCCCGTGCGGGGCGGAGGAATGTTGTGCGTTCCGTTGACCACTACGGCCACCAGTTCCTTGGGCACCGACCATTCATCAACCACCAAGCCCGGCTGACCAAAGTTACAGGCAATACCCAACGCAGTACCGCCACCCATGGAGTGACCAGTCAAGAACACGCGAGTCATGTCGAGTCGACCAGCCAGCGGTGAATCACTATTCGCATTTTCTGCCGCAGCAAAATCAACCGACCAGTTAATAAAAGCTTGTTGCGGGTAATGCGCGAAGTCACCAAACAGCTCACGCTTGTGTTCTGGCGCGACGATGACAAACCCTTGCGAGGCCAAGGCGGTGGCATAGCGGGTGTACATGCTTGGTTCCGTGTGCGATCCGTGAATAAACGCCACGATGGGCAGGTTTGCGCCCTCAACAGGTGCCCACACATAGACAGCATCACCGTTTGGCAGCGCACTTTTGTACGCAACGACATCGTCAGATGTACTCAACGACTTAATCCCCAAGCACTGACCGCCATTTTCGGCACAGGTTGGGCTAGCAGAAGCAACACAGGGTGAGGTCATGATTAGTGATTTCCCATCAGGTGAGTTGGGGCGATTTAGGACCAGATCGTGAGCGGACGGAAAGCTTCGTCCGGCATGGTTCCTTCGAGGTCGTAGTGACGCAACATCAGATCACGCATGGTGAGCGACTTGATCTGCGCTAGTTCCTCGGAATCAAACTGATCGTTCTCGTACCAGAATCGATCGGCGGCACGAGTGCGACGCATTTCCTCGGACAGGATGTTTTGCATGGTTCGGCCGACCGCTGACCCCTCAACATGGGGTTCGGCGAGCAAACCAACCATGGGATCAATCGAGTCCGCTCGGCGATACACCTCGCGCACGGCTTCAGCGCGAGCGAGTTCATCGTGCGTTGGATTGGCCGGGTCAACAGCGGTAAAGCGTAAGAATGTTTCAATAGGCGTGCGGCGCTCGAGCTTCTTACCTGCATCAATGAGTGCGCGCTTTTCCTTTTCACTAATGGTGTCTGCCTGCGCTTCGGAGTCCCACGGACCCTCATCGCCGAACTCGCCATACGCGATGCGGACCTGGTGATACGGCGGCAATCCGTTATCGCGACCACG
>CAMCVY010000153.1 GCA_945881995.1 Bifidobacterium breve
AAACCGGAACGTCGAAGCACCAAAACCCAGCTCTAGCAATTCTTGAGCAGGCGAAGCGCCATCTTGCAAGAGATCACGTCCAGTGATGCCCACATCAAGTTGGCCAGCGCCTACATAAGTGGCGATGTCGCGCGGGCGCAAAAGGTAGAACTCTGCGTCATTGGCTGTATCGGTGACGACGAGTGCTCGTCCTACCGGCTTGGGCAAGTACCCGGCCTCACGCAACATCGTGAGCGCATCGTCGGCCAGTGTTCCCTTGTTGGGAACAGCAACTTTCAGCATTGGAAATAGTCCTTAAATTGACAAATCAGAGTCGAGAGTAAACATCGTCGAGGGTTAAGCCACAGGCCAGCATCATTACTTGAACGTGATAAAGCAACTGAGCAATCTCTTCGGCGGTACGTTCCTTGCCTTCGTATTCGGCAGCCATCCAGACTTCGCTGGCTTCCTCCACGACTTTCTTTCCGATGGAATGGACTCCGGCATCCAGGGCCTTCACGGTTCCAGAACCTTCGGGGCGCAAAAGTGAGCGCGACTGAAGTTCAGCAAAGAGTGCATCAAAAGTCTTCATGCCCGACAGCCTAGAGGGCGGCCAGCCAAAAGTGCCCCTACGGCAGGTCGCGCAGAGCTATGGCCGTGGCTAACGCCGCGGTGGCTGCCTCATAGCCCTTGTTCTCTGCGGAGTCTTCGAAACCTGCACGATCAAGGGCCTGCGCCTCGGTGTCACAGGTGAGCAAGCCAAAGCCCACGGGAACGCCGGTCTGCGTGGCCACATCCATTAAGCCGGCTGAGGTTGCGTGACACACGTAATCAAAATGTGGAGTTCCACCGCGGATGACTACACCCAGCGTGATTACCGCATCAAAGCTTCCTGACCGAGCGGCCTTCATCGCCGCGACTGGCAGCTCAAAGGCACCTGGCACTCGCACCAAGGGTGCGCCAACAATGCCGGCCTCTTCGAGTCCTCGGTCTGCACCGCGGATGAGCCCGGTCATGACTTCGCTGTGCCATGAGGCGGCGATGACACACACCCGCAGGTCAGAACATTGAGACAAATCAAGCTCTGGTGTTCCGGTGCCGCTCATACTTTGTCCCCCTTCGCGACGCGTTCACCCGAGATCGTCGGGGCGTGGTCGTCGAGCGTAGGCAGGTCGTGACCCATGCGATCGCGCTTGGTGCGTAAGTAGTTGACATTGTGCTCAGTGGGATGCGTCGGCAATGGCACGCGCTCGGTAATGGTCAAGCCATAGCCTTCAAGGCCCGCGCGCTTTGCTGGGTTGTTGGTCAGCAAGCGCATCGAGCGCACACCCAGATCCGCTAAGACCTGAGCGCCAGTGCCGTAGTCACGCGAATCAGCGGGCAGTCCCAGTTCAAGGTTCGCATCCACAGTGTCGCTCCCGGAATCTTGCAATTGGTACGCCTGAAGTTTGTGCAAAAGACCAATGCCGCGGCCTTCGTGGCCACGCACGTAGAGCACGACACCACGTCCTTCTTCTTGAATGCGATCAAGAGCGGCATCCAACTGCGGTCCACAATCACACCGCTGCGAACCAAAAACATCGCCGGTCAGGCATTCGGAGTGGACCCGGACGAGCACGTCATCACCATCACCCATGTCTCCGACCACCATGGCGATGATTTCTTGACCATCGATCAGACTGCGGTAGCCCATTGTGCGGTAGGTGCCAAAGCGCGTGGGTAGAACCGTGTCAGCAACGCGCTCAACAAAGGTTTCGTGCCGGCGGCGATAAGCGATCAGGTCAGCAATGGAAATCAGCGCCAAACCATGTTCTTTGGCAAAAGCAGCAAGTTGAGGAAGGCGAGCCATCGATCCGTCATCGTTGACAATCTCGGCAATGACTCCGGCCGAACTCAAGCCAGCAGCACGGGCCAGATCAACGGCAGCCTCGGTGTGGCCGGGGCGACGCAATACGCCACCACTGACAGCGCGCAACGGGAAAACGTGGCCAGGACGCGTGATGTCATGCGACTCAGTAGCTGAGTCCGCCAACACTCGCGCGGTCAAGGCGCGGTCTGCGGCCGAGATTCCCGTAGAAATTCCATTGCGCGCATCGACCGAGATCGAGTACGCGGTGCCCTTGCGATCTTCGTTGACGTAGGTCATCGGGGGCAACTTCAGTCGATCGAGGTCAGCACCTTCCATGGGTACGCACACCACGCCACTGGTGTGCTTGATGATGAAGGCCATCGCTTCTGAGGTGCACCGTGAAGCGGCCATCACCAGGTCGCCTTCGTTCTCGCGATCCTCATCATCGACCACGACCACCATGCGTCCAGCTGCGATTTCAGCAATAGCCGTCTGGATCGTGTCGAGCTGCACAGCATCACCGGCGGCGGTACTCATGAGTTCCTTCCGTTGAGCATGCGTTCGACATACTTGGCTAAGACATCAACTTCAATGTTGACTGATTCTCCCCCAGCCAGCGAGCCCAAGGTGGTCAGGGTCAGCGTGGTGGGAATCAATGACACCTCAAACCAAGCAGGGGCTTCGGCGATTTCGCTCACCGATGACACCGTCAGCGACACCCCGTCAATGGTGATGGAGCCCTTATTGACCACGTAGCGAATCAAGTTCGGATCTAACTCAAAGCGTATGCGAGTCCAGTCGGGTTCGGGCGTCACCGCAAGAACCCGAGCAGTGCCATCAACATGGCCTTGCACAATGTGTCCGCCCAGTCGGGCATCCACGCGTGCGGCACGCTCCAAGTTGACCCGTGAACCTTCGTGCAGAGCGCCCAGGCCACTAGCGCTCAATGTCTGCGCCATCACATCTGCACTAAACGTTGCATCGTCGTGAGTGACCACAGTTAAACAAACGCCATTAACGCTGATGCTGGCGCCATGTTCGGCATCGGAAACCACCAGCGGACCTTCGATCGTCACCCGCGCTGAATCGGTGGTGCGTTCGATGGCCCGCACCGTGCCCAATTCTTCGATGATCCCGGTGAACATCAGGGAGTAACTCCTGTCAAATCCTTGATCGGTCGACCCACAATGACGATGTCGTCCCCCAATGTTTCCACCTCATCAATACTGAGCTCGAGGGGCTGGCCCAAGACCGTATTGATAGAAGCTAAACCCGCCCCCAGCACGGTGGGCGCCAGATATATGACGACTTCATCGACGACCTGGGCTGCTACCGCAGCGCTGATGAGGGTCGGCCCACCTTCGATGAGCACCGAACGCACATCTTGATCCCACAATTGCTGCAAGACGGATACTAGATCGTGGGTAGTGAACTGCTCAAATCCAGCGTCACCGCCACGCACTCTCGCCTGCTGTGAAACAGGTGTGAGGCCGACAACTACTCGACGCGGCTGATCAAAAACCAAATCATCATCAACATCTCGCGCGGTGAGCGTGGGGTCATCTGCTGCAATGGTTCCTGTACCCACCATCACCGCGTCGACCAATGCGCGTCGTCGATGTCCATCGGCTCGAGACGCGGCGTTGGTGATCCATTGCATGGATCCATCCGGTGCGGAAACTCGCCCGTCCAAGGAACTGGCGATTTTTACCGTGACGTGCGGACGTCCGTTCA
>CAMCVY010000154.1 GCA_945881995.1 Bifidobacterium breve
ATGGCGCAGATGATGGTCAATCCGACCCAAGCCTCAACTCCGACGACCTGCAGCCACGAGACGAGAACGGCAAACCAGCCGACGCCAAACGCAAACCCTAGGAGTCCCGCCCGCCACCCGGATTGCTTTAACACTGCATAAAAGAACCCCGTAAGGCACAGGACCACTACTGGCCAAAGGTGGCGCGGTGAACTAGCGAACCCGCTAATGACTCCTAGTGCGAGGCAGAACAGTGCATCGCGCCACAACAAGCGAGGTGGAGTTAAGCCGGTTTGTGGCGGGGACGCGAGCCACGTAATCAGAGGATCACCAGTTCGCGCGGACGATGATTGACGCGCTCGCAGCCCTGTTGAGTCATGATCACAATGTCTTCGAGCCTGGCCCCCCATTGACCTTCGACGTAGAAGCCAGGCTCAATAGAGAAGGCCATTCCCGGCTGGATTGGCGTGCGGTTACCGCTGACGATGTAAGGCTCTTCGTGAGTGGACATTCCTATGCCGTGCCCCGTGCGATGGATAAACACCTCACCCAGACCAGCGGCGGTCAGCACTGAACGAGCTGCTTCGTCGATGGATTCGGCTGTTGCCCCGATAATGGCTGCTTGAAAAGCTGCTTCTTGGGATGCGACTAACGCGGTGTAACTGCGGGCGAAGTCCGGATCAACTGATCCCATGGCGTAGGTCCGGGTTGAATCCGAGCAGTAGCCCAGCGGTGTGGTTCCACCAATATCAACCACAACGACGTCACCGGCTTCAATGATGCGATCCGAGACTTCATGGTGCGGGCTGGCTCCATTGGGTCCGCTAGCCACGATAACGAAGTCCACACTCACGTGACCTTCTTCAATGATTGCGGCAGCAATGTCGCGTCCAACCTCGCGCTCGGTGCGTCCAACGGTCAACCACGTCGACATGCGGGCGTGCACACGATCGATGGCAGCTCCCGCATCACGCAGGGCATCGAGCTCGCCGACACTCTTTCGCACGCGAAGTTCGTCAATGATTGAGCCAGCCAGTGTGTGGTTGACCTCAGGCATAGCCGCCGTCAAGCGCATAAGCGTTTCAGCCCACATGTGATTGTCAATGGCGATGACCCCGCTTGCAGGTAAGAGTTGTGCAATGAGGGCGTAGGGGTCGTCGGTTTCTTGCCAATCCATGATGTCGACCCCCAGGTCCACCACACCGCTGGCTACAGCCGCGGGACGTTCGAGTGCGGGCACCACTAGCACCGGCGCTACGTCATCGCCTAGAACCACTAAGCACGTCAATCGTTCGAGCAAGAGCGCGTCATAACCGGCCAGGTAACGCATGGATGCTCCGGGAATCAACAGCATCGCAGCTAACTCCTGATTGGCTACGCTGGCCTGGGCCTGCGCTAAGCGCGCCTTGAACTCCCCTGCGTTATTCACCCCACCATCTTAGATTGCTATGTGTGCTTTGACGCTTTGACAGGTTCAGGCGCGCCCCTGATGTGGACACGGCAAGATGGGTGCATGACCGAGCGCCTGCTGCTACTGGATACAGCGTCCCTTTACTACCGAGCGTTTTATGGCATGCCAGACACCATGCGTGCCCCTGATGGCACGCCGGTCAACGCGGTTCGCGGAATGTTGGATTTCGTGGCGCGATTGGTCCAGGACCACGAACCAACTCGCCTTGTTGCCTGCATGGACGCTGACTGGCGGCCTTCATGGCGGGTGGAACTCATTCCTTCCTACAAGGCGCATCGCGTCCTCGAAGCCGGTGAAGAAGACGGCTCAGAACAGGAATCTGGCGGTGTGGATGCTGTTGCTGAAATGCCCGATGACCTATCGATTCAAATCCCTTTGATCGTCGAAGCTTTTGAACACATCGGACTGGCCACACTCGGTGTGGCCGACTATGAGGCAGACGACGTAATCGGAACGCTGGCGCATCGAGCTGAATGTGCCGTGGGAATTGTTACCGGTGACCGCGATCTTTTCCAGTTAGTGGATAACCGATTGGATCGCCGGGTTTTTTACACCGCTGCTCGCGGGGTAAGCCGAGTCGAAGTTGTCAATGAAGAGTGGGTAAGCGCCAAGTACTCCATCCCAGGCAGGTCTTATTTCGACTTTGCCACGCTGCGTGGCGACGCGTCCGACGGATTGCCAGGTGTCCGCGGGATTGGTGACAAGACGGCAGCTGCATTGGTGACCCAGTTTGGAGACTTGGACTCGATCATTGCGGCAGCTCACGATGAAACCAGTGAAATCAAGCCAGCGGTGCGTACCAAACTTCTTGCGGGCTTGGACTATTTAAAGGTGGCCCCGACTGTCGTGGCTGTCGCAAGGGACGTACCCATCCCCGCCGACCTTGATGACGCCTTGCCCCATTTGCCAGTTCGACCTGATGCGCTGGAGGACATGACCCAACGACTGGCTCTTGGTCGCTCGAGCGAGCGTGTGCTTGAGGCATTAGCGATGAATCGTCGGAACCGCTAACTCACAATCCAGTCAGCGCGATGATGCCTCGACGACACTGATCAATAGCGGCATCGGCAGTACCTTGAATCGCCGGACTTCCAGCCTTGGCAATCTGTCCCAGCAGGTCAATGAGTTGACGCATAACGCGCACAAAATCTCCGGCCGTCAATTCCGATTCCTTCAACACCACATCCAGCCTTCGACCGCTGGCCCATTGGTGGGCGGCCCAAGCCAACCCCAAGTCAGGTTCGCGCAGGAAGGACAGGCCATGTTCACGCTCGGTACGTTCAAGTCGTGCCCACAGTCGCACTGTTTCAGACAGAGCTTCGTTAGTACCCGGTGGAATCGCAGGAGCGCCCGCATCCTCTGGGCGGCGTGATTCGTACACCAGGATCGAAACAGTTGCACACAGCTCGGCCGCTGATAGTGAGTCCCATAAACCCTCACGTAATGCTTCGGCAATCAGCAGATCAGACTCGTTGTAAATGCGCCCCAGCATTTCGCCTGATGAGGTTACTTCATCCCCGCGCAGGTATCCACCCTCAGTGAGCACGGCGCAGACGCGATCAAAGGTGCGCGAGATGCTGTTTGTGCGTCCTTCAATGCGCTTGACGACCGATTCGTTCTCGCGAAGCAAGCGCCAGTAGCGCTCCGCCCACCGGGCGTGGTCCTCACGATCGTTACACCCGTGACAGGGATGCCGTCGCAGTTGGGCGCGAAGATCGAGGATCTGCTCGTCATCGTTGGAGCCGATGCCCTTACGTTTGCGCTCCGGGTTGCCCACCTCGGGGTTGAGTGCGCGCAATGACGACGTTAGTTCCTTGCGCGATGCCGCATTGCGGGGTGAACAGTTGCGCGGAATGGCAAGTCGAGCAATCGGCTTAACGGGAATGGCAACTTCAACGGCTGATAGCCGTCGAAGTTGCTTCTCCGAGGTCAATACTTGTGGGCGTGGACCGTCGAGTCGTTCAGCGGTGGTGTTGTCGATCACCACTGCTGTGAGGGCCCGCTTTCCCTGACCCAAGACAATGACATCGCCGACTTCCAGTTGCTCCAGCGCGGCAGCAGACTCGGCCTTGCGCTGTGCGGACCCAAGTTTGGAA
>CAMCVY010000155.1 GCA_945881995.1 Bifidobacterium breve
CGCCGGAGTTGATCCGAATCCACACCTGCACCGGGTTGTCAGCCGCAGCCGGCAAACCAGAGAGCCATTCAGCCACCACCGTGCGAGCCGCATCCTTCGATCCCGGTGCCACTGCATCTTCAAGGTCAACGATCAACGCATCAGCGCCACGACCCAACGCCTTGGCTAAGACCTCTGGCTTGTCACCAGGGACGTAAAGGTGCGAACGGGCCACACTCACCCGATTGAGTCTTTGCCCGAGATCAATCCACGCGCGATAACCATGCGCATGATGTCGGAGGTGCCTTCACCAATGACCGACAGCGGTGCTTCGCGGTAGAGGCGCTCGATGATGAATTCCTTGGAGTAGCCATAGCCACCGTGGATACGCATCGCATCGAGGGTGACTTCAACACCGATTTCCGAGGCATACAACTTGGCCATGCCAGCTTCCATGTCTACGCGTCCACCGGCGTCGGCCCGTGAAGCAGACCAGTTGATCAGCAAGCGAGCAGCCTGAATCTTGGTGGCCATGTCAGCGAGCTTGATTTGAATGGCTTGGAACTCTGAGATGGGTTGGCCAAAGGCGTGCCGATCGCGCGAGTACTGCAACGCTTCGTCGTAAGCGCGCTGGGCCACACCCAAGGCGCGAGCAGCCACGTTGATGCGACCGGTCTCCAGGGCGCCCAAGACTTGTTGCATTCCGCGGCCTTCGACCCCACCAATGAGGTTTTCCTTCGGCACGCGCACATCAACCAAGGAGACTTCACAGGACTCGGTGCCCTTGTATCCGAGCTTGGGCAGGTCCTTGCTGACGGTAAAGCCAGGAGTGCCGGCTTCGACCAAGATCAAGCTCATGCCCTTGTGGGCTGGGCTGGCCGAAGGGTCGGTCTTGACTAGGACGGGCAATGGGTCGGCGTAGCGAGCGGTGGTGATCCAGGTCTTGGTGCCGTTGATGACGTAGTGGTCGCCGTCGAGCTTGGCGGTGGTCTTGATGCCCTGCAGGTCCGAGCCGGCTTCGGGCTCGGTCAGGCCAATGCCACTGCGACGCTTACCGGTGGCCAGGTCGGGCAAGTACTTTTGCTTTTGCTCCTCGGTGCCGTGCACGGAGATGATCTTGCAAGCCAGTGAGTGCGAACCCAACGTGCCTGCCACACCGTGCCAGGACTTCGCGAGCTCTTCAAAGACCATCGCGTAGGTAACAAAGTCCAAGTCCAAGCCGCCGTACTCTTCGGGAATCATCATCCCGAACAAGCCCATCTCTTTCAGGCCTTCAACGATCTCGGCTGGGTAGCGGTCGGTGGCTTCCCATTCGGAAGCTACGGGCTCGATCTCCTTGGCCACAAAGTCGCGAATCGTGTCGCGGAAGAGGCGTTGTTCTTCGGAGAGTTCGAAATCCATCGTCAGGCACCTTTCAAGGGCTAAAGCTGGCCAGCTGGTTCTGTCCCTATTGTGCCGTGCCCGCCTGAGGACTGCCCCCTGGGGCGTGGGCGGGGGTGGTGTGGGGTGGGTAACGAAGTAGGCCCTCGATCTCCTTTGGTAAACGTGGCCACAAATCAGATATTAGCCCGCGAGGAACTGAGTGAATCTCATGTCTAGCCGGTCTCGCTCTGGCCTTTCTTGGACCTTTGAAGGAACCCAAAGCTGGCGCCCCGCCATCTTCTTCAGCCCATGTTCAAGCATTGGTCCATCGACTTCGTGGAGGACGTCCTCGCGGATATGAACAACATAATTGGGGTCAATCCCCACGATGTTGATGTCGTACGCAGTGTGATGAATTTTACACAGGCTGAGGCCATTGGTGACCGAAGTGGAAGAGGTCTCATCGCTGTCGGGTGTGATGTGGGCAGCGTCTAGAAGCTGCCCATGTCGAAGTTGACATACTGCACATTTTGTTTGGTAGGCATTCAACACGCGAGCTCTAAAAGCAGGTTGATGAAGTCTTTGTTTCATCAACCTTGCTGCGTATCGTCGCTCAATTTCCGATTCCGAATAGACGGCAGAGGCAAGCGATAGGTCAGGCGCTACGAGGCAGTACTGCTCATCGCGAAAATCCTCAATAACGAATACACGATATGGAACATACTGCCCGGATTCATCCTGCCGAAACCAAAGCAATGGGAGTTGGAGTTCCATTGCTATTCTCATTTTGCGGTTCTTGCCATCACTGCTACCAGATTGGTAGTCATATCGCCAAAGACCCGAGCCGAGCTCCTTATCCGAATACTTGCTTTTCAGCGTCGTATTAATGGATAGCGTCGCTCTAAGTTGATCCGGGAAGGGCCACGCGTCCGCGGGGTTCCAAATTCCTGAGTACGAATCAATGACCCTAACTGATTTCCCGGCATATTCGATGCGACCCAGTTCAGCACGCGACAACATGCCGTTGCCTGCGTTCGCAATTGCGATCACCTTTGCAATTAAGTCCTCGCGAAAGGCAAGCTCATCCTCAATAGACCACATGGTTTCAGCTTAGATGCGTTACACACCGATTTACGAGCCTAAGAGGACAACTCTTCCAAAGTCCTGCGATGAATAAGCCTGAGCTGCATCGCCAAGCCCAAACACTGCCCCAATATCCGCGGTGAGCACTCCGCTGACCTGGTCGGCTAGCGAAGCTTCCATCAGTCGGTGCTGCTCTTCTTCGCTGATGCGGAAACCGTTGAGGCCGACGATGGTGTGTTCGCGGAGCAACATCATGGGCACCAGGATTGGGGCCATGGCTCCGGCTTGGTTTCCGGCCAGCACGTGAATGGCATCGGGCGCACTCGATCGGATTGCTGCTCCCGTAAAGGCACCGCCTAACGGATCAATGACAGCGTTCACGCCTTCGCCATTGGTGGCGTCCAACACGTGTTGCGGTAGGTCATCGGGTTCGCCCAAGGCAATGGGCGTGACCGTTCCGGCACCGGTGGCAGTCGGGATCGCATCGACGCGTCGAGCTGCTGCCACGACATTGATGCCAGCCGCTGATGCAATCTGCACAGCAGCTCGACCAAACGCGCCACTAGCACCGAGCACCAGCACACTTTCCGTTTCCCACAGGTTCGCCACATCAAACAAGGCTCGACGCGCGTGCATTCCGGCGTTCGACACCGCAGCAACCGAGACCGGATCCAAACCATCAGGAACAGCGACCAACTGCCGCGGTTCGCAGACGAATTTCTCAGCAAAACAACCATCGCGATGCAGACCCATACCGGTCATCTCGGCCAACACCACGTGTAGTTGACCATCGGCCGTGCGCCCCACAGCAGAAACGCCCGCGATCATGGGCAACGGGCCAGCTCCGGGGAATCCCCCACGAGCAATTTGGCGATCAAGGGGTTGTAAGTCGGCGGACACGAGCTCGACGAGCACTTGGCCCTCGCCTGCAACAGGTTCGTCACGCTCTACCACCTGCGGTGAGGCAGGATCGGTGAATTCGCTCAGTACTACTGCACGCATCAGGCCGGACCAAACACTGGGAGAGCACGGCCATCGCTCAGGTCACGCCACCGCACCGAAACCGCCACGTCACACACCCATGCGTCAACGTCTTGGTCAATCAAATTGGTCAACACGAT
>CAMCVY010000156.1 GCA_945881995.1 Bifidobacterium breve
GGTTTAGGCGCTTGGTTCGCCACTATTTCTGGGCTTTGACATCGAGGCCGCTCGGCCGCAACTCGTTTGGAGTGTTGACCCAACTGATGCGGTAGTAGATTATTTTTTTGCAGTAACTTCAGGACTCATAAATGAGGGAGGCACGGATGTCCGACAGGAATAACGCAAACGCGGGTATGGAATCCACGAAGTCGACAACAGGCCCCGTCAAGAGCGGACCCAGCCGCGGGTTGATGATTGGTGCCTTGGTCGCCATCTTTGTCCTCGCTGGTGTGATTTGGGTGGCCAGCAGGTCGGATGCACCACGATCGGGAACAACATCGTGCGCCACAACATCTACACAATGTGAAATCGGTGACATCGGTCCCGGTGGCGGCAAGGTCTTTTCCCTCGGGACAGCCACCGCACCAGCGGACTGCACGACGGTGGAGGTGGTGTGTCTGGAAGTTGCACCGCTTGCGTGGCAGAACTCGCCTTCAACACCTACGACAACTGATGAAGGTTTTGATTTAGCCACGGCGACGACAGCGGTTGCAAGGTACTCAACGACCACCACTGAGGCGGGCACCTGGCGCCTGCCCACACAGAACGAATTAAACATACTCGCCAACTTGTCAACCGCCGACCAGGAAAAGGTGAAAGGTTTCCGTGATGCTTTCGCGAGGTATTGGAGCTCGACAACCGGCCAGCGCTTCAACAATCTCACAGGCACTTATGACCAGACTAACTTTATCCGCGGTATTCAAGACACTGGAGGTTTTACAGTGCGTCTCAGAGACCCGAACTGCTCACGTCCCATTCACCCGTTCTAGGTCTGCTGGCTGGGTCAGGGTGGGCTGAATAACGGGTTCTGTCACGCCTGCATGTGTGTAGGCACGAATTCTCAAAACCGTGCTGAATAACCCGTTTTCGAACACTTGTTAGTTATGGATACTTGTCGTTGTTTGTTCGTCAGTGTTCAGGACAGTTCGTGGCTGTTCAGGTAGTTTGTGACTCTCGTCGCTGTCAGGGTTGCTGTCAAATATGGGGGAATGACATGGATAGATGCTCGGTATGCGAAACGGCGATTTTCAGTTACGAGCACCAAGCGAATGGAGCTTTGAGATGGGTCGGACGCAGCCCTACGGGTGCCTAAACTTTGTTTTTGACTGTCTCCTGACTGTACTTACAGGTGGTTTCTGGCTTATTTGGATATTTATTCGCGAAATGCGCAGGGGGAATGGTTAAATTGTGTTCACCATTTGTAGTACCACAACAAGAAAGGGAAGGAACAATGTCGCAAGAGTCCAACAACCCAAAGTTGGTTGCTGCTATGCAAAAACTGGAGGCTTTGGCCACGTCGACAGGAGAGCCAAGCCTCCGCGACGGGATTTTACATTTTGGGGAGGCTTCCATTCCACGACCTGATTTTGTCATCGTTTCCCAGGTACAGGATGACCATGATGCCTACGCAACTCTGTTTGTTGCCGACGGTGATTCATTCACACGTGCCGCAACGAACATTTACTCTGATGGTGTTCGAGCCGTTGGCACCGAATTGGATCCGAATGGACCGGTGATCGGCCGACTACGCAACGGCGAGTCCTACGCCGGACCGGCACAAATTCTTGATCGGGACTACGACACGTTCTATCGTCCAATTTTTGACAGCTCACAAAGCGTCATCGGTGCCTACCTGGTGGCTGAGCCGATCTAACCCCATTTAACCGATATCGCTCGTCAAAGGTGGACGAGCGATATCGGTTAATGCACCCAGACAACATCTAGCGAAAGACTGAGACATGGCAGACGTTGAATTGATTCCCGGTGGTTCATTGAAGACGGCCACCCCTGAAGAAGGTCGCGCTCTTGCGATCAAGATGGCGCGTTTGATCATTAAGACCACCCAGCCTGATGCTGACGAGCGCACGCGTCAGCGGGAGATTTACTCGACTGACCCAGCGATGATGATCGCATTAGGTCAGACCGTGGCTCTGGAATTTGCCACGATCGCTGCAGCAAACAACTATTGGAAGTAATCTCTCGGGCGTGTTTCGCTGCGCCTAGTTGGTATTTGTCAGCGCTGCCTTTACGGTCTATTTATGGCAAGTTCGGACCGTAAAGGCAAGCGTTTGACAGCCGCTGTGGTGTGGTTGCCACTGGAGCATTACGCCCAGACCTGGCAGTTGGTGTGGAACTACAACGACGCTGACCCAGATGGCCAATTGATCATCACCGGAACGCTGTCGCCAACCGTACGCCCGGTGGGGGATTTCAAAACCACCAAGAAGGCATCACGCGATGCGGGTTGGTATGTCAGCGTTCGTTGGGAATACATCAAGAATGGTTGGGTTCCTGTTGGTCTAGGCATCGAATCCAACCAAGGCGAACGCATCGGCGCAGAGCACTTGCGTACTATCCGCACCGGCGAAGTGATTGCAGCTTCGATTTGGCCGTTGCGTGCACTCAAGGCGCTGCAGGTCGTCGGCGGCGATATCGACGTGAGGTCGCTGGAGAATTGGGCATTGCCTGAACAACACCTGGGGCGCAAGCGCTCCTACGATGATGATCATTGGCGACACGTGGCCGAGGTGGTCAAGCGTGAGCAGTTCAGCGGCAACACTAAGTGGGTACAGGCGGTCCAGGAGCAAGTTCCCGATGCTGACGGATATCGGCCAACAACGGCGCAGGCGAAACGATGGGTCCAGCGGGCCCGTGAAATGGGGCTGCTATGAGTGACGATGCGAAGGCAACCGCGCATTCCCACCAGCCCACGCCACGATGGCGGCAAGTCAGTGGGATTACGCACCTGTGGGTAAGCCTGGCTTTCGGAGCCCCGGTAGGGGCTGTGCGCCACACCATCATGGCCACGCGCTATGCGCGTCTGTTTTATGCCTTGTTGCCGGCTTAAGGATTTAGACCCCTATGAGGCTTTTATCCTCGGTATTCGGCCTGCTTAAGGTTGCCGAGTAGCGAGTTAATTGCCCAGGGGCTAGTTTGAAAAAGTCCACCCTGTCGCGCATCCCCTGTAGCGATGGGGTGGGCGCATTGAGAGCACCTATTATCGCTGAAGGAATTGTCAATACCGGCGAGGTGGGGCACGTGCTAACCAACGCATCAGCATTGATTCGGGCTACAGAGTTAGCTCAACTAGTGACCGAGGGTCACCAACCGATCATCTTGGATGTGCGCTGGAGTCTGGCCGGCGCCGACCGCGCGGCCTTTGAGGCGGGCCATATACCCGGGGCCGTATTTTGCGACTTAGACCAGGACTTATCAGACCATGCCCGCTCTGCCGAAGAGGCGGGCCGACACCCATTACCGAGCGCTGAAAAGTTCACCGCTTCTATGCAGGCGCTTGGGGTGTCGTCGGATTCACTAGTGGTGGTCTATGACGAACGCGATTCGATCTCCGCGGCCCGCGCGTGGTGGTGCCTGACCTACTTTGGCCACACGAACGTTCGTGTCCTAGACGGTGGTTATTCGAGTTGGGTCAATGAAGGTCATGCCGTGACCACGCAGGTCGATGACGTCGTGACTTCTGGAGAACGGTTTAT
>CAMCVY010000157.1 GCA_945881995.1 Bifidobacterium breve
GATTGTGGCCGCTGGTGGCATCGATGTGATCATCTTGGATGGCGAAGCGGTCCCGGCCGGAGGCATGGGAATCTGCCGCAGTTTGAAAGAAGAGATCTACCAATGTCCGCCCGTGCTCTTGCTGACAGCTCGTCGCGAGGATGACTGGTTGGCTCGGTGGTCCAATGCGGAAGCCACGGTGCAGCACCCGCTGGATTCGATTGCCGTAGCTCACGCCGTTGCGGACCTCTTGCGCGCGCGGGTTGCCGGCTCGGCTGCCAGCGCGTCAGCCCAGCGCTAAGTAGGTTGTGATGGCACAACAAGACCCACAAGTGAACCCAGAAGCACCCGTGTGGCCGGACGTCCTTAGCGACCTACTCCAAGGTCATGAACTCGATTCTCGAGTCACATCTTGGGCGATGGACCAAATCATGACGGATGCCGCGAGTCCGGTTCAGATGGCTGGATTCCTCATTGGCATGCGGGCTAAGGGCGAAACCGCTACTGAAGTCACGGGCTTGGTTGAGGCGATGCTGTCGCACGCACGCCGCATTGAGGTTCCCGGTCCCGCAGTCGATGTTGTCGGTACCGGAGGAGACCAGTCAAACTCGGTCAACATTTCCACCATGTCGGCTATTGCTGCTGCCGGTACCGGTACGCGAGTTGTTAAGCACGGCAATCGCGCAGCCTCATCATCGTGTGGGTCCGCTGATCTCCTAGAGGTTCTCGGCGTTGACTTATCACTGACCCCCGATGCTGTCGCTGATGTGGGTCGCGATGTCGGAATCACTTTTTGTTTTGCTCCGGTGTTCCACCCGGCTATGCGATTTGTTGGACCGACGCGACGCGAACTTGGGGTTCCTACCATCTTCAACATTTTGGGACCGTTGAGCAATCCAGCACAACCGGCGGCTTTGGCGATTGGATGTGGGGATCCGCGACGAGCCGGACTCATCGCCGATGTGTTGGCTCAACGTGGCGCTACGGCATTGGTGTTCCGTGGCGATGACGGCCTAGACGAAATCACCACGACCACGACCACGCAAGTGCGGGTGGTCCATGAAGGCCGAGTCACCACCGACACGTTGAGCCCCCAACGCCTCGGGCTTATTCCAGCCACCGCCGATGATTTGCGCGGTGGCGATCCAGCAGCCAACGCGGCCATTGCACGCGAGGTGTTCGCAGGTAAGGCTGGTCCGGTCCGCGATGTCGTGGTGGCCAATGCAGCTTCGGCGCTAGTGGCCCTCGATATTCATTCCGGGGCTGCAGCATCCGACCTTGAAGACCTCTTTGTGGCTGCAATGCAGAAAGTAAATGCCGCGCTAGACAGCGGTGCGGCGGCTGCGATCTTGGATCGCTGGGTTGCTGCCACTGTTGCGCACGTGTAGTTGCAACTGCGGGTTGTTGGCCAGGACGCTTGCCGCATGTGGCAACGGGCTCACCCATTGGCTGTCGATGTGCACGAGTTCAATGCCGGGCGACTGAAGCCAGTAGATCAGGGCGGTGGTTTCTTCAGCCGACGCACATGGAAGTTCATCGGAGCGCGGTTGGCTGTAGGGAGTAGTGGCAAGTAGCGCCTCCACTGTCTTGACGAGGGCATGTCGAGTGTGGATGCGTTGTGATCCAGCAAATCTGCCATTGCTGATGACCACTACGTCCCAACTCGTTGTTGCCTGTGGCGTCGGCGCAAGCGTGACCATCGTTGAGCAAGAAGCCAGGGACCGGGCTTGGCTTGTCCACGCCGCGGCCCGTAAGAAGGATTCCAGGATGTCACGAAGGGTTGCGGCTTGTTCGTATCGCTGGCGTTCGGCGAAGATGTGGAGCTGTGCAAAAACAAACCCTGCCACGATCGACGGATTGCTGATGATGTCGGACATTGACAGTTCGCTGGTGGATCGGGTGATCAAGGACAGCAATCGAGAAACATCCTGCGCAGTACGGCGTGAGGTAAATGGCCCCAGGCTGGTGATGTCACCGGTGAGACTTCGATGGGCGCTGAGGGATCCGCGAGAGCCTGCCCGGAGCCAGTAGACCCGTTCGGGTCGCTTGGAGCGCTGATTGAATTCCGGCTGGTACTCAGCGATCAGGCGTAGCTCTCGAATTCGGGCTTCGAGAGCGGTCGGGCATTCAATCGCCACCACCTCAGTGCACAACGTCAGCATGTACTTAATGCGAGAGCGTGTTTCGGCCGCCGTGAAATAGCTACGAACGCGCCGACGGATTGACTTGCTGGTGCCGATGTAGTGGACGGTGCCGTCCTTGTCCTTAAAGAGGTAAACGCCAGGTGCGTCCGGAAGCCCATCTGCTAAAGAGGCCTTGCGACGAATCGGCTCTGGAACCTTGGTGGAAAAATTCAGTACGTCCTCAAGGGTATTTACGTGCAATGTGCCTAAACGCTCAAAGAGACAATGCAACACGTGAACCGTTGCTCGAGCATCGTCCAGCGCGCGGTGCGTGGGCTGGGTAGGTGCCTGAAAGAAATGGGCAAGCGTGGACAGTTTCGCGTTGGGAACATCAGATTTCGACAGAGCTGCTCGGGCCAATCGAACAGTGTCAACCACTACCGGGTCTGGCCAGGAGTAATCGTGAGCAAGGCAGGCTCGCTTAAGGAAACCCACATCAAAGGGCGCGTTGTGTGCCACCACAACGCAGGACCCAAGAAATTCCAAGAATGCGGGAAGCGCAGCCTCAATAGGAGGGCTGTCAGCGACCATCGCATTAGTGATTCCCGTCAGGACGGTGATCATGGGGGAGATCTCGTGGGATGGCCGAACGAGGGTGGCAAATTCGCCAATGATTTCACCGCCACGAACCTTGACGGCCCCGATCTCCGTAATCGCATGACTGGCCTGGGTTCCAGTGGTTTCGAGGTCAACGACGACAAATGTCACTTGGTCCAACGGGGTACCCAGATCATCAAGACACAGTTGACCTACGGATCGTGATGAGGGTCGGGCCGGAATGTGTGGCATAGCGGCGACGGTAGGGCGAACCCCTGACATTGCCACGCGGCGCCGTGGCGTTAGCCGAGCCGGAAGGGGCCCTTCATGCTGTAGGCGGTCTTGGCCTTGCCCAGGAGCGGCAATCCGAGCAGTTCCTCTGTTGTCCGAAGCAATGAGTAGTGCGTGAAGTAGGAGGTGGAAACTCGACCTGCGGAAGTGCGTGGGGAGATGACCAGGGTGGCGATGGGGTTACTGGTGTTCCCAGCGTTTTCGTCCTCGTCGTAGGTGATGAAAAGAACCGTGCGTCCACTTTGATATTGCGCGCTGTTAATGACCTTGGGAACAAAACTTGCTAGCCACCGGTCACCGTAAGCAATCGAGGTGTCGTGGGTATTGCTGCGTTGATCGGGCACGATCATCGTGAAGGGTGCAGAAAAACTCGGTGTGGCAGACAGTCGAATGTTTTGTGTCGCGCATTGGGATGCCACGTTGGTGAAATAGGTCGCGGGATTATGGCGT
>CAMCVY010000158.1 GCA_945881995.1 Bifidobacterium breve
AACGTGTTCGATTCGTTGCTACCTCGGCTTCCCGCGACGCGTCTAACCGACAGGACTTTGTTGATGGGGTCAAGGCACGCATGGGAGTCGAACCTGAAGTCATCTCTGGACACGAGGAGGCAGCTCTTTCGTTTGCGGGGGCCACGCAAGGACTGCACCCGCTCCCGCCGTCGCCGTACATCGTTATTGATATTGGTGGTGGATCGACGGAGTTTGTCCTAGGAACTGACCAACCTGAAGCATCTATGTCGGTAGATATGGGATGTGTGCGCTTGACCGAACGGCTCCTAGTGTCCGATCCGCCCACCGGCGAGGAGATAGACCACGCCAGCAAGTTTGTGGATTTGCTGATCGCACGAGCGCGCACCGAAGTAGATTGGACCGGCGCTGCGACATTGATTGGTTTGGCCGGATCGGTGACCACTGTTGCTGCTATCGCTCTTGAACTTGATGAGTACGACTCTGAACGCATTCACGCTAGTCGTATTTCGGCAGAGCAGGTGCACGATGTCACCGCACGTTTACTGGCGATGACGCGTAGCGAACGAGCTGAACTTGGGGTGATGCACCCTGGACGGGTTGACGTCATTGGCGGTGGGGCGCTAGTGCTTGATCGCATCATGCACGCCATGCAGATGCGCGAGGTCCTGGTCAGTGAGCACGACATCTTGGATGGGATCGCACTGTCCTTGCTCTAGGCGGTGCGTCCGGCTTCTCACGGGTGCTAGCAACGGGTTTCAGCGTGGATGGCGATGGCTGGCTTAAAGCCTCGTAGTCTAGAGGCCTCCTCATAGTCGATCGGAACCTTCATGAGCTCTCTTGCAGTGACCGTCCTTGGTCAAGATCGCCCCGGCATTATCGCGGACACAACGAGCGCGTTGACCGATCTGGGTGGCAACCTAGAAGACACATCTATGACTCTCTTGCGTGGTCACTTCGTCATGACGCTGGTGGTGAGCACGGAGGCAGACGCCGCCACGGTTCGATCGGCCCTCGAGACTAAATTTGCTGGAGCCGATTTAGATGTGATCGTGATGGACCTACATTCGGTTGAAGCCCCAACGACCAGTGGCGATAGCTACGTCTTGAGTGTGCATGGTGCGGACCGAGTGGGAATAGTTGCTGCCATCACCTCCGTCCTGGCCAGCCACGGTGCCAACATCACTGACTTGACCACGCGCCTTGGCGGCAGTTTGTACATCGTGATCGCCGAAATTGATATTCCCGCTGGCGTTTCGGTTCCTGACCTGGAAACCGCTATCGCCGCTGTCGCGACCGAACTAGGGGTAGGCGCGACCTTGCGCCCAGCGGAGACTGACGTTCTGTGATTTCCATGCCCGAATTGCCAACGGGTCACGTCTTACCCGTATTGGCAACTCCTCATCAGATCCTCGCGACGCGCTGCGTTGACGTGGATCCGGTTGCGCCTGAGGTGATTCAACTCGCCGCGGATTTGCTGGCCACGCAACGCGTATCACCAGGGTGCGTTGGTCTTGCAGCTAATCAAGTCGGCGTCGGGTGGCGAGTGTTCAGCCTCAATGTCAGCCAGCACCCCAAAGCGCGCATTCATCACGGTGAGTTTGTGGTGGTCAATCCTGAAATTGTTGAGGCTACCCGCAATGAGAAGGGTCGGGAAGGCTGTATGTCAGTTCCAGACTTCACTGGCGATGTAAAACGCGCCACCCGACTGACTTTGAAAGCTTTTCTCCCGGTAACTGGCGAAGAAGTCCTGATGGAAACCGATGCCTTTGAAGCGCGAGCGATCCAGCATGAGGTAGACCACCTCGACGGGTTTGTTTTCATTGACAAGGTCGCCGGAGCCCATGCCATCTATCCGCGTCAGACGTATTTGTAGCCTCCAAGTATCCTTAATTGTGCTCGCCCGAGTGGCGGAATTGGCAGACGCAGCGGACTTAAAATTCGCGGCCGAAAGGCGTTGCGGGTTCGACTCCCGCCTCGGGCACTAGGGGACTCTAGGCGTGCCGAAAGTGCGCTCAGGCGCAATCTTGGCTACCGTAGATACGCACCTGGGCACGTTGCTGAGGGCCGCGTTTGTGGAGGAATGTCATGGAAAGCCGTAACCCGATATTGCGTCGTCAAAATGCCACGGTTGGTTTCAATGAACCCACCGGTGTAGCAGCGACTCCACCACCGCCTAATGCCACCCCTGAGCAGCTCCAGGAGATGTACAACCAACCACCAGCCGTTGGTGCGACGGTCACGATTGATGATGTCGTTATCAAGACCGGCACCTTGTTTGTGATCCTCTTGGTGGGCGCGGCGGTTGGATGGAACATTCCGGGTCTGTGGATCGGTGCTGCGATTATTGGTTTGATCCTTGGTCTGGTTAATGCCTTCAAGCGTCAGGTCAGTCCGCCTCTTGTCATTGCCTACGCGCTCGTCCAGGGGGTCTTCCTCGGTGGGATCAGCCAGTACTATGCAGGTGCCTTCGAAGAGCCCATTGTCCAGCAGGCCGTCTTGGGCACGCTGGTTGCTTTCGCCGTGATGCTGGTCCTCTACCGCTCGCGCATCATCAAAGTCGACGGTCGATTCAAGAAGATCATGTTTGTTGCCTTGATCTCGTACCTGGTGATTGGCGTCCTGTCCTTCATCTCTGCGCTGTTTGGCGTGGGTGGTGGCTTTGGTTTCTACGGTGTGGGGCCGCTGGGCTTGATCCTGTGCCTCGTGGGCGTGGCGCTGGCTTCCTTGACTCTTGCTTTGGACTTTGAAGCCATCGCGCAGTCCATCTCGATGGGACTTCCCGAGCGCGAATCCTGGCGATTGGGTTTTGCCTTGATGGTCACGCTGATTTGGCTCTACCTAGAAATCCTGCGCTTCTTGGCCATCCTCAACAGCAGCCGTTAAGTCTTGGCTGGTCTGATTCCCCCTGAGCGGTCGGTGAGTGAGCAACAACTGCACTCTATTGAGCAGATCGCGGACCGCTTGCGCTTAATGGAGTTGACTCGACTCTCGCGAACCGATGCAGTCGGTCTTTCGATTGCTGAACAGGTGTATCAGTCCTGTTGTCGCCTCACCGATCGTGCCGTGCCTCGGCTCAGTGATGCAGCAGCGGGGGATCAGTGGATGGTGATCGCGCGGGAGCACCTCAGCGACCACCAGGGGCAGTCAACCGAACTATTAGACGAGCAAGTGCGAGTGATTAAGTCCCTGCTCTAACGGCGCTGGGCAAGAAACTCGTGAAGCCGGCGTCGGCCGTCGAGCTCTAGGTGCGGTCCATGCGTAAAAGCCACGGTCTCGCATGCGGCTTGGCTGAGTTTGTGTGCTGATTCCTTATTCAAGGCGATGTCGTGGCAGTAAAGCTTGATGCCAATGCGAATTGCCGAGCGCCAGTAATGAATGACATCTCCGGTAATCAGTACACCCGTTGGTTCGTGCACAAAGCTG
>CAMCVY010000159.1 GCA_945881995.1 Bifidobacterium breve
TCGTTCCCTGGTCCACCATTGAATCGGTTGTCCGTGATTTCAGCGATGTTACTGACGCGGATGCTCGCAAGCACCTGGCTCACTGGTTTGCTACCGCACGCGGATTAGGTGATCTTTCCTCGCAAGAGTTTCTGCCGCACGTCACCGTGATGGGAATGCCACGCAATTCCCCCAACCACCCTGGTCAGCCATGGGTGCACACCGAAGTTTTAGGTGGTGCACTACATCTGGGATTAGGTCTGCGACTTCTCGGTCACCCGTCGGATGAAACCTCAGCCCTCACACCTGAACTCATGGCCGCCATCGGGCACGACCCGGCTAGAGCGTGGGATGCCGGCTGGACCTACCTCAGCGCCATGGGGCAACTCGCTACTGATCGCCATGACCGCGATCCGGTCGGCGTTTTGCGCCCCATGGGTGATTGCGATGTGGTCTCACTCCTGGGTTCGCCCCTTTTTCGCGCTGGCTTAGCGCGATTCCACAACGTCGGCATGCGGGCCGTGGCCGTGCCTATGCGCACACGTGGGTGGGTTGACCCCAACCACTTGGACTCAGCTTTTGTCCAAGGGGCGGCTGCCGCAACCGATGGCCCGCAGCGAGGATTTACCACAGCAATGTTGGTTACGGGCGATGGCATCTGGGAGGCCAAGCCCAGCGAAAACCTCGTTGACTTTGCTTTGCGGGATGAAACACAAGCCACCAGCTGGATTGATCAATCGCGCTTTCGGCGTTAAGTGGTTCAGGGGGCGTCGACAGGGCGAGGCGCGCTTTGTTGGGTTGGTACCTGAAGGACGGCCGAACTGTTGCTCACTATCGTGGCCACAATGTCATCAATGGTCAACCCACATTCGATGAGGACTTCGGCGCGCTTGCCTTGGTCCAAGAAGGCCAACGGGATTCCGTGGTTTTGTACCGGCGTCAAAATATTCGCATCACGCATAGCCTGTGCCAAGGTCGAGCCCACGCCACCGACGCGCACACCATCTTCAATGGTTACCACTCGCTGATACTTACGCGTCATAGTCACAAGAGCTGGGTCAATGGGCTTGACCCATCGAGGGTCAACCACGGTTGCGCCAATCCCCTGCTCGCTCAACCGTTGTGCCACATCAAGACCAAGCCCGACCAGCCCACCAACAGCGATCACCAGGACCGTGTCGTGATCTCCGCGCACCAAGACATCCGTCTCACCCTCACGCGCAAGGGCTGGAATGTCCTCTGGCAACGCGCCCTTGGGATAGCGAACAACCGTAGGGGCATCGGAACAATCCAGTGCTTCTCGCAATTCCTGACGCAACGTGACACCATCGCGCGGAGCGGCCAACCGCAGAGTGGGAATCATCTGCAACATGGACATGTCCCACATGCCGTTATGACTCGCTCCATCATCTCCCGTCACACCGGCGCGATCGAGGACGAAGGTGACTCCGGCCTGGTGAAGGGCCGAGTCCATCAAGACTTGATCGAGAGCACGGTTGAGGAAGGTGGCGTACACCGCAACGATGGGATGCAACCCACCCATGGCCATTCCTGTTGCTGAGGTCACCGCATGTTGCTCGGCAATCCCGACATCAAAGACTCGCTTCGGAAAACGTTCGGCAAAAGCGGTCAAACCCGTGGGCGCCATCATGGCTGCCGTAATCGCGACCACGTCGTCTCGCTCCTGACCGATGGCGAGCAGTTCCTCAGCAAAGGTGGATGTCCATGTCGGACCAATTGAGGATGCACCGCGACCCGTCGTGGGATCAATCACACCGATGCCGTGGAATCGATCAGCTTCATCGTTTTCCGCTGGCGCGTAGCCATACCCCTTGGTGGTAATCGCGTGAACGATGACCGGACCGGGGAATCCCTTTGCGCGTTTGAGAGCTCGCTCCAAGGCCTCCACATCGTGTCCATCAATAGGACCGACGTACTTCAAGCCCAGATCCTCAAACATTCCCTGTGGAGCGATGACATCCTTGAGGCCCTTTTTCATCCCATGCAAGGTTTCATAGATCGGAGAGCCCATCGGCACTTTCTCTAGGCGCTGACGTCCCCAATCAAGGAAGCGTTCGTAGCCGCTGGTGGTGCGCAATGCAGCGAGGTGGTCAGCCAGCCCACCAATAGTTGGCGCATACGAGCGCTCATTGTCATTGACCACGATCACCAGGGGACGATGTTTGTCACCGGCAATATTGTTTAGCGCTTCCCACGCCATTCCACCCGTAAGCGCACCATCACCAATGACAGCCACCACATGGCGCTTACCGAGCTCACCGGTGAGCTCCCAGGCTTTGGCCAATCCATCTGCGTAACTTAACGATGTCGAAGCGTGTGAATTCTCGACCAGGTCGTGCTCGGACTCAGCCCGACTGGGATACCCGCTCAAGCCACCCTTGGTGCGAAGGGATACGAAGTCTTTGGCCCGGCCGGTCAAGATCTTGTGAACGTAGGTTTGATGACCGGTGTCCCACACGATCGCATCACTAGGCGAGTTGAACGTGCGGTGCAAAGCAATCGTGAGTTCCACGGCGCCGAGGTTGGGACCCAGGTGTCCCCCTGTGGCCGAAACGGCATCAACCAAAAACGCCCGAATCTCGCGAGAGAGTTGGCGTAGTTCGTCCTGATTGAGATCGCGCAGGTCACGAGGGCTACGGATCGTCTCAAGCAGACTCATTCGCACCTTCCCTGACATGCACGCGGTCCGTGCGCACCCTCAGTCTAGGCGCGAGCGCCCCAAATGCCACTTGCATCAACGAATCTGAGTCGAAGCCGACTCACATCAGGCCTCGAGCAAGCTCCGCAAGACGAATTGCATGATTCCGCCGTGACGGTAGTAGTCCGCCTCCCCGGGGGTATCAATGCGAACAGGAGCGCTAAAGGCGGTGATGTCACCATTTTCCTGCACCCCTTCCACCTCCACCGTCTTGGGAGTTACACCGTCATTGAGCACCGTGACGCCCCTGACTGTGAACGACTCTTCACCAGTTAATCCGAGCGATTCGGCCGTTTGCCCAGCGGGGAATTGCAACGGCAGAACACCCATGCCGATCAGGTTGGACCGGTGAATGCGCTCGTACGACTCAGCGATGACAACCTTGACACCCAAGAGCGCGGTGCCCTTAGCAGCCCAGTCACGTGAGGACCCAGATCCGTATTCCTTACCGGCCAGGATCACCAACGGGATGTTGTTCGCTTGGTACTTCTCCGAGGCTTCGTAGATCGTGGTCTGTGGCTTATCGGCCTGCAGGAAGTCAACCGTGAAGCCACCCTCAACGTCATCAAGCAAGAGGTTCCTCAACCGAATGTTGGCAAAGGTGCCACGAATCATGACTTCGTGGTTGCCGCGACGCGAACCGTAGGAGTTGAAGTCTTTTCCATTGACACCTCGCGCCGCTAGGTACTTACCCGCTGGCG
>CAMCVY010000160.1 GCA_945881995.1 Bifidobacterium breve
GCCAAGGGTTGCGGTGGCTGATTCCGGTTCGTCGGGATTGAGGCATCGCCCCACTGCCAGTGCCGCGATGGGCAGCCCCACGGCGAGATAGGGCCAGATGCGAAACAACGCCGAAGGTTGGACAACGAGTGGAAGCAACGACAAGGCAAGCCACGGTGCGGTGCTCGCCCACTGCCGAACAGCACCCACATCAGTTGGCTTGCGCCAACGCGAGGCGAGAACCAACAAGATAATGACCGTTACCGCCGCTGAGATTTGACGCACGCTTGGTGACACATCCCCGGTGAACGGCCACGAGTCCAATCCGCCGGCCCATTGCAACGACAGTGCACCTAGACACCCACTGATGAACGCCATTGTGACTATGGCCCAACGGTGCTTCGCATGAAACCCGCTGAGGAAGACGTACCCCAGGAGTGCAATCACGACGATCAATGTGTTGGCTCGCGATGCACCTGATAAGCCCCCAACGACCACCAGTCCAACAACGAGTGGCTTCGACAACTGCAGCGACGGATTCAACAGCGCCCAACTCACAACAGCAAGAGCCAAGGGATAGAGGAACGCATCCCCACCCAGCAAGAAATCCTCAAGGAATCCCACGTTGGTCACCACTACCAGTGATAGCGCCAAACCAACTAGTGGTGGCAGGAACTTACACGCCACGTAACCGAGCACGATGATCAAGACCAGGTTCATCCACGCCGCAGATCCGGCAATCACCGTCGCTGGTGCAGCGAAAATGACCGCACCTAGCAGTGGGGAGACCTGATTGCCCAAATACGTTTGGGCAGTGAACGGATTCTCACCCGAAAACAGCGCATTGCCCATCAGAGTCAGCGCATCATCGCGATCGCCGAACCCTGAGCCATCCGTTGGGGCTCCCCAGAGCGGATAGACGATGACAAAGGCAATCCCGAGACCCACGATCAGCGCGATGAGGAGGGCACTAGCCGTTTTCGACGATAGCCGCTGAATAAGTACAAGCCCTAGAAAGAACAAAGCCGCGTAAGCGCAGATCGCCACGATGAAAACAGACCACACACCTGCAGCACTTAATGCGGAATCGCGTCCAAGCCCATTAGCAAGTCGTTGCGAAGCACACAAGGTCGTCAGAGCGGCGCCAATCAGGACGACTCCGATACGAGTCGTGCACCAATTACGTAGTGCCGTCACCATCACTTCAGGTGCAGCGCAGCTACATCTGCATCCACCATGAGCGTGGCTAGCTCAGGTGTCAATACCTTGGCTTTCCATCCCAAGACGCTCTCCGCCTTCGACGAATCCCCAATAAGGGCATCGACCTCGGTCGGTCGTTCATAGCGATCGTCATACTTCACATACTTCTCCCAGTCCAACCCCACGTGGTCAAAGGAGAACTGCACGAAGTCGCGGACTGAATACGCCGTTCCAGTGGCCACCACGAAGTCGTCGGGCTCATCGGCCTGCAACATCAACCACATCGCCTCGACATATTCCTTAGCAAAGCCCCAGTCGCGTACAGCGTCGAGGTTTCCTAGGTACACCTCGTTTTGCTTGCCCGCCGCAATCGCAGCCACCGCTCGGGTGATCTTGCGCGTGACGAAGGTTTCCCCACGACGAGGTGATTCGTGGTTAAACAAGATGCCGTTGACGGCAAACAGGTCGTACGCCTCGCGGTAGTTGCGCGTCATCCAGTACGAATACAACTTCGCTGCGCCATAGGGCGAGCGGGGATAGAAGGCAGTCGACTCATTTTGTGGCGGTGGAGTGGCACCAAACATCTCGCTGCTTGATGCTTGGTAAAAGCGAGCAGGAACACCGGTAATCCGCAGTGCTTCAAGCAAACGTGTCGTACCCAGTCCGGTGGTGTCTCCGGTGTATTCGGGCTCATCAAAGGAAACACGCACGTGGGATTGCGCAGCGAGGTTGTACACCTCCGCTGGCTGAATCCGAGCCATCAACGTGGTCAGTCGTGAACCATCGGTGAGGTCTGAGTAGTGCAGGTGAAGCCGGCCACCTTCGTGCGGGTCGGTGTACAAGTGGTCAATGCGCTGGGTATTAAAAGTAGAAGCGCGGCGAATCAGGCCGTGCACTTCGTAGCCCTTGCCGAGCAACAACTCTGCGAGATACGAGCCGTCCTGACCGGTGATACCGGTAATCAAGGCAACTTTCGACACGACACATCTCCCTCACCTGACAGCTCTGACCCCACAGCCTAGGCAGTTGCGCCGGCTCCTGTCTGCTGCCTCCGCCCTTATGCCTTCCGAGCCGTGAGCAAGCGGGCATAAGATCGGCGGACAAACAACAGCCATCGGAGCCTCATGGACTTGCTCAAGCCCAGCGATCGCATCTACGTGGCAGGCCATCAAGGCCTGGTGGGTAGCGCTATCTGGCGCGCACTGGCGACAGGTGGCTACTCCAACCTCATGGGTGAAGCATCCAGCGCGCTTGATTTGCGCGACCATGAAGCCACCGAGGACTACATCGCCGCTCACAAGCCCGATGTCATTGTTTTGGCCGCTGCCAAAGTTGGTGGTATCGCAGCTAACAGTTCACACCCCGTCGACTTCATCAGTGACAACCTGCGAATCCAAACCAGCGTGCTTGATGCTGCGCTTAAACATCGCATCCAACGAGTTTTGATCTTGGGCTCGTCGTGCATCTATCCCAAACTCTCACCGCAGCCGATTAGCGAAGATGCGTTGCTTACTGGTCCACTCGAGCCGACAAACCAGGCCTATGCGCTGGCCAAGATTGCTGGCATCGTCCAAGTCCAGTCCACCCGCACTCAATATGGCCTGCCGTGGATCAGTGCAATGCCCACCAACTTGTACGGACCCGGCGACAACTTTGATCCCGTCGGCTCGCACGTCCTCCCGGGATTGCTGCGGCGATTCCACGAGGCTGCACAAAATGGTGCGCCCGAGGTGGTGGCCTGGGGAACGGGTAGCCCGCGACGCGAATACCTGCACGTTGATGATCTAGCGGCAGCGTGTATTCACTTGCTGAAAATCTATGACGATGCAATCCCGCTCAATGTGGGAACCGGCGAGGATATTTCCATCAAGGAACTGGCCGAAATGATTGCCCAGATCACTGGCTTCAATGGTCAGTTGTCGTGGGACACCACCAAACCTGACGGCACCGCGCAAAAGCTGCTTGATGTCTCACGCATCAACGCAACGGGCTGGAAGGCCAAGATCGATGTGCCCACCGGCTTGCAATCGACCTATCAGTGGTACCTCGACAACATCGCCACCGCACGCAACTAAGGCTGAACGAGTACTTCCTGCGACGCGCGTACGCCGCTGACTTGGAAAACCGCGGCCACATCAACAGCACGCTTGACTACCGCCAGTG
>CAMCVY010000161.1 GCA_945881995.1 Bifidobacterium breve
GAGTGCAGGTGGACCTCATTGATGACTGGGAGCTCACGTGGACACGCAGATTGATCTCCAGGGCGACGTAATCGTCGTTACTGGCTGTACTCGAGGATTTGGTCGCGTGGTGGTGGTGGACTTGGCCAAGGCCGGAGCCCGGGTCGTCGTTTCGTCGCCATGGCAAGACGAAAACGATGCCCTCGCAGCTGAGATCACTGCATCCGGAGGCACCGCACTGAGTTGTTTGGGCGATGTGACGAATCGCGATCAGTTGCGCGAATTGGTGGCCACGACGATGTCCACTTTTGGTCGACTCGACGTGTGGATTAACAACGCCGCCTACGAGACGCCCGGCATGTCATTGGCCCTCGACTTTGGCGATGCCGAATTTGACTCGGTCAACAGTGTCAACATCGGTGGTACGTACAACGGAACCATGGCCGCGCTGCGCGCAATGCTCGAGCAAGGCCACGGCGTCGTCATCAATGTGACTGGTCGTGGCGACGATTTGCGCCCGACCTTGTACACCGCTCCTTATGGCGCAAGCAAGGCATGGATTCGTTCATTCACTCGTACGTTGCGTGGCGAGTACGGCAAGCGCGGCGTCAACTTCGTCAACTTCAATCCCGGCGTGATGATCACCGAACGGATGGATCGAGCGGAAGCCGCCCAGTTGGCGGAAATCAACCCTCGAACGGAAAAGCTATTTCCCGTTGTCATGCGAGTCCTGGGCGATCCACCGTCGGTGGCCTCAACGAGATTGGTGGAGTTCATTGCCTCGGGCGCGGCCAAGAAGGACGGCGAGTTCCGCTTGATCAATCTGCGCAAGGTCATCAAGGGGATTGGTGGCGAAGCCAAGTACCGCGTACAAAACCGCAATAGCGACAAGGACTAGACAAGGACTAGGGGCGCATTAGTCCGTCGCATTTGTGGTTGGTGCGATCGCTCCTGGTAGAGCAAGCATGCGGTCCAGCGCGATGCGTGCCCAATGCGCCACGTCGCTGTGCACTTCGATCCGGTTGTTCACGTTCCCAGCGACGAGGTTTTCCAGCGTCCACACCAGGTGCGGCAAGTCAATGCGATTCATGGTCGCGCAAAAACACACAGCCTTGTCTAAGTACGTGATGGTCAGGTCGGGTCGCGCATCGGCAAGGCGCTTGACCAAATTCAGTTCGGTTCCGATGGCCCATGCGCTGCCGGCCGGTGCGGCGTTAATGGTTTGAATGATGAATTCTGTGGACCCCACGAGGTCAGCTTTGGTTACTACTTCATGGATGCACTCGGGGTGCACCAGTACTTGTACGCCGGGGACGAGTTCACGTACTTGGTCCACGCTGGCCGCGGTGAAGCGACCATGAACCGAGCAGTGACCCTTCCACAAAATGACTTTGGCAGCCCTGAGCTCATCTGCGGTGAGCCCACCATTGCTTTGATGTGGATCAAAGACGACACATTCATCGAGCGAAATGCCCAATTCGAGCACGGCTGTATTGCGGCCTAGGTGCTGATCGGGCAAGAAGAATACTTTTTCGCCTTGGTCGAAAGCCCATTCAAGTGCGCGCTTGGCATTGGAAGACGTGCACACCGTTCCACCATGGCGACCGGTAAAGGCCTTTATCGCGGCGGTGCTGTTCATGTAAGTAACGGGAATTGTTTGATCGGCGATGCCGGCGTCGGTGAGGACGGCCCAGGCTTCTTCGACTTGCGAAATAGCTGCCATGTCGGCCATGGAACAACCGGCGGCTAGGTCAGGAAGGATGACTTGTTGGTTGTCCTGCGTGAGGATGTCAGCGCTTTCGGCCATGAAGTGCACGCCGCAAAACACGATGTACGGCGCATCAGGGTGCGCGGCTGCGAGTTGCGCAAGCTTGAACGAGTCGCCGGTTACGTCAGCAAAGGCGATGACGTCATCGCGTTGATAGTGGTGCCCGAGAATGAACACCTGATCACCTAGAGCAGCCTTCGCGGCTCGGGCTCGCTCGATCAGGTGCGGGTCACTAGCCGGGGGCAAGTCGCCGGGGCATTCCACGCCGCGCTCGCTGCTGGGATCCGCGGCTTGTCCGAGGATGTGCAGTTCGATGGCGGTCATAGATCTATCGTCCCACAAGGGTGAGCCAAGGCTCCTAGGCGAGAAGTTCCTTGATCGCCGTGACGATTTCAGGAGCATTGGGCTCACTGCGTGGTCGGAACCGTTGAATGGAACCGTCAGCTCCAACGACAAACTTTTCAAAGTTCCATTGGATGTCTCCAGCTACGCCTTCGGCATCATCGACCGCGGTCAATTCGGCATAGAGCGCGTGACGGTCTGGTCCGTTGACGTCGACTTTGTCAAACAAGGGGAACGTCACGTTGTACGTGGTGGAGCAAAACTCTTGGATCTCATCGTTTGTACCTGGCTCCTGGCCACCGAACTGATTACACGGAAACGCAACAACAGCGAGTCCTTGGTCTGCGTAAGCAGAGTGGAGTTCCTGCAGCGTGGTGTATTGCTTAGTCAGTCCGCACTTGGATGCGACATTGACCACGAGGTAGGCACGAGCATCAAGTGCTCCCAAGGTGGTGGCGGTGCCATCAATGCTGGTGACGGGGATGTCGAGCACGCTCATGAAAATTTCTCCTCTTACTTACCGGGAGTTTGCTGTTGTTCGCAAACTATGGCAGGTACGGTCACGGTGTGCGAATTGTGGTGGCGCCGGACAAGTTCGCTGGAACCTTGTCAGCGGTGGAAGCGGCTGAGGCGATCAAGGCCGGCTGGAATTCCTATGCACCCCAGGACCACGTGGAGGTTTTGCCGCTGGCCGATGGCGGCCCTGGCTTCGTGGCAGTTTTGGAGCGAGCCCTCGGGGGTCAGTTGCTCGATGTGCAGACGACGGGGCCAGCGGGTCAGTCTGTGGTGGCCCAGATCTTGATTCATGACGAAACCGCCTACATCGAATCCGCGCAGGCCTGTGGCTTGCACCTGATGCCGCAACTCGCTGCCCTCGAAGCTACGAGTGAAGGGGTGGCCGACCTGCTGGTTGCAGCGGTTAATGCCGGAGTGCGACACATCGTGGTCGGCGTTGGCGGAACAGCATGTACTGACGGTGGCGAGCCGATGCTTACTCGATGGCAGCAGTTAACGGGCAAAGCGCCCAGCGATTTTGACATTGACGTTGTGGTGGCAACCGACGTTGATAACCCACTTCTGGGAGTGCACGGAGCGGCCGCCGTTTTTGGCCCGCAAAAGGGTGCAACAGATGCTGATGTCGCAATCCTGGAAGAGCGTTTGACGCAGTGGTCACAACGCGCCGGTGGTGATGCCATGCAGGTCGGTGCTGGTGCTGGTGGTG
>CAMCVY010000162.1 GCA_945881995.1 Bifidobacterium breve
TCTTCACTGACTTCGAATTCGACTTTGCCGCGCAGTGTCGGGACTACTCCGGCCAGGTCGCACACTCGGGCAACCGCAGGCTCTTCACCGGTGATGGCAGAGCGACGAAGCGCCGATGCTGCTACTGACTCAGTAGCAGCCACCGCGAATCGCGCGGAAATTCCAGAGCGATCGTCGATAGCAGGTGATTGACGCACCAAGCGGGTAAAGCGAGCAACGGTTTCCAGGATGTGACTGGGGACGATGGCTTGGAGCACGGCTTCTTGTCGAACCAGTGCAATCTCATCGGAGAGGTTAAGGGGATAGTGCGTGCGAATCTCTGCGCCAAAGCGGTCTTTGAGCGGAGTAATGATGCGACCACGGTTGGTGTAGTCCTCGGGGTTTGCCGATGCGACCAGGAGTAGGTCCAGGGGTAGGCGTAGTTGATAGCCGCGCACCTGAATATCGCGCTCCTCGAGAACGTTCAGGAGTGCTACTTGGATGCGTTCGGCCAAGTCGGGGAGTTCGTTGACGGCGAAAATGCCGCGGTTCGTGCGTGGGACGAGGCCAAAGTGCACGGTTTCGGGATCCCCCAGCGTGCGACCTTGGGCCACCTTGATGGGATCAACGTCACCGATGAGGTCACCCACAGATGTATCAGGAGTGGCCAACTTCTCGCCGTAGCGATCATCGCGGTGCATCCACGAAATCGGGGTGTCATCGCCTAGCTCAGCGACTCTGGCCTGCGACCACGGTGTCACCGGTTCGTACGGGTGTTCGTTGAGTTCACTGCCAGCAATAACGGGGGTCCATTCGTCGAGCAAACCCGTCAGACTGCGAATCAATCGCGTCTTGCCTTGGCCGCGCTCGCCGAGCAAAACAATGTCGTGACCGGCAAGCAACGCTCGTTCCATTTGGGGGCGCACGGTTTGGTCAAAGCCGACCATCCCGGGGAAGGGATTCCGTCCCTGCTGCAGCATGGCGATCAAGTTGGTGCGCACTTCGTCTTTAACACTGCGCAATTCATGGCCGCTTGCGCGTAGTTCGCCGAGGGTGGAGATCTGAGGTTTTCCGATGGATGAAGTCACAGGTCAAAACTACGCCTGTTGGGCGAATCCTGCGCGTGCGAAGCCTCAATCTGTCTCTGATCGGCCACAATGGGCACATGACCCGATGTGCCGATGGCCTTGCTCGCGGTGGCCACGTAGAAGACACTGCTGCCCGCGCTGCTCAACGAGCCTTGGATGGGCTCCAGGGGCGCGCTCCTGACGTGGCGACGATCTTCGTCGCCGGCAGTGCTCCCGAAGAAGCCGAAAGTGCACTCCTGAAGGCCGCTGAAGTCATCGGTGCGCAAACGGTGATTGGTTGCACGAGCGACGGAGTGATTGCTGGTACCCACACATCCGGTGGCGAGCCGGCTGTTTCGGTGTGGGCGGCTTCGATTCCGGGTGCTCGGATTCGTAGCTTCCACCTTGAAGTCATCCGCACGCAAGACTCCTTGGCCGTGGTCGGAATGCCACAGCGACGCGAAGACGACACGGTGGCCATCATGCTTGCTGACCCGTGGTCTTTCCCTGCCGGTGGTTTCGTTGATGGTTCCGTCAAGGCCTTGGACCACCTACCGCTGTTGGGCGGATTAGCCGGTGGCCCATCGCCCGGCAGTGTCCGCATGTTGACCGACGGCCGAGTGGTCAACCGTGGCGCAGTGGGATTGGTCTTGGGGGGTCCAGCCAATGCTCATGTCGCGGTTGCTCACTCCACACGACCTGTTGGCCCACCGATGACGGTCACGTCAGCGGACGGCGATGTGCTCTTTGAACTTGCCGGCCAGCGAGCAGCAGAGGCGATTGATCGTGTCGTTGCTGACTTGACCGGACACGACCAAGCATTGGCGTCGGCTGGATTACTCGTTGGTCGAGTCTTTGATGAATACGCCGATGATCATGGTGTGGGTGACTTTGCGGTGCAGCCGGTTCTCGAAATCGATCGCTCGACGGGACGTGTTTACGTCGCTGATCCCATTGATGTGGGAACGACAGTCCGCTTGCACGTGATTGACCCGGATTCGGCACGAGATGACATTGCTTCGGTAGTTCAACGCTTGTCTACCGAGACCGTGGCCGATGGGGCATTGGTCTTTTACGGTTCGCCCCGCGGGCCCATCGGCGGCGACTCAGAGGGGGATGTGCTCAGTATTCGTCGAGGACTGGCCGCCACGGGAGTTAGCGCAATGTTGACGCGTGGCGCTATTGGCCCGGTTTCCGGTGGCAACCGATTGCTCGGCTTTGCCACCACGATGTTGATCTTGGGCGCGGCAGTCGAAACCCCTTAAGTGATGTTAAGCGGTTGCCGATTCCTCGGCAGTTGCCACGACGTCGTCGCGATCAGCGAGGCGAATGTCCTTAAGGAAAAGCGACAAGATAAAGGCGGCGACCAACACGGGGATCGCCCAAGTAAACGTTGTTTGAATGGCGTTGATAAACGAGTCAATGACAGGAACCTTCGCCGCATCGGGAAGCTGTTGAATGACAGCAGGCGAACCGGTGAGGCGATCAGCACTGACACCGGCTGGCGGTCCTTTCGGGAATGCCGCCGCCAACGAGCTTGTCAGGGTGCCAATCAAGACCGAGCCAAAGACCGCAATGCCAAAGGTGCCACCCATCTGACGCATGAAGGTCGCCGTCGACGTCGCGACACCGATGTCCTTGCGCTCAACGGCGTTTTGAGCTGCGAGGACCAGAACCTGGGTGGTATTTCCAAATCCGTAGCCCAGCAACAACATGGCCAAGCTGTAGTAGACGGCTGATGTTTCACCATCAATGCGTGACAGCGCGGTCATGGCAATGCCGGACATAGCAAATCCCAGGATGGGGAAAGCCTTATAGCGACCCCAGCGAGTGATCAGGCGTCCTGAGGAGATCGATCCGATCAACAAGCCGGTGATGATAGGCAGCATGTGCAGGCCGGCGAGCGTGTGGGACTGACCCTTGACGATTTGGAGGTAGATCGGCATATAAATGATGGCGCCGAATAGACCGAGTCCGCCCAAAAATGTACATGCGCCAGCCACGGTGAATACGCGGTTCCGGAAAATGCGGGTAGGCAGGATGGGTGCCTCGCTCACGGTTTCGTGGCGGATGAACGCAGCAAACAAAACCAAAGCAAGAGTGAGCACCGCCAGCGATGCTGGCGAGCCCCAACCCCATGCACGGGTTCGCTCTAGCCAGAGCAAAAGAGCAATAGTCCACGAAATCAGTAGCGCTGCCCCGAGCAGCTCAATGCGACTATTGACATCCGAACTCACGTTCT
>CAMCVY010000163.1 GCA_945881995.1 Bifidobacterium breve
TGGATCATTGAGCCGAACTCTGTGGAGGAGATCGGTTGCATCTATTCATCCCAAGGGTTAGAAGCCGATTACATCGGGGTCATTGTTGGGCCTGACTTGATGGCAAGGAATGGTCAATTAATAACGGATCCTTCGGCCAACGCCAAAACTGACCGCACAACTTTTAAGGGCTTTAAAAAGGAATTGAAAGAAAATCCAGAGGCGGCTGCTGCTAAGGCGGACCAAATTATTAGAAATACGTATAGAACATTGATGACGCGTGGCATGAAGGGCTGCTACCTGTACTTCACGGATCCAGAAACTGCCGAGTACTTCAAATCTAAATTGCCGCTCACCGAATCGAGTAAATGATGCCAAGTAACGTTTTTGATGAACTCATTGATGAGATTCGTTCTTTTGCTCAAGCACGGGACTGGGAGAAGTTTCATACGCCGAAGAACTTGTCCATGGCGGTCGCTGGCGAAGCAGGGGAGTTAGCCGCCGAATTTCAATGGCTTACGGCTGAGGAGAGCTCATTGGAAGGCCTCACCGATGCCCAACTCCAGGCCATCAAATTGGAAATCGCAGATGTCCAGATCTACCTTCTACGGCTAGCTGACGTTCTCAAAGTTGATGTTCCGGGCGTTGTGCGTGAGAAGTTAGGCATTAACGAGACACGTTTCTAGCTCTCCGGCGTGTCTGCACCGTTCGAACACCTGTTCGGGTTAGGTTCTGCGTACGAACTCGCCCACAGGGCGTGAAATCCCCAGGCTGGGGCCGTAAGGCAACGGTTTGTCGGAGGCCACACCTAGGGTGAAGTTCACGCCCCGGGCACACAGTTCGTGGGCACAACTGCTCACCGTAAGGCGGATTTCCATGGCTGCTCCCGACCGCGACAAGGCTCTTGAGGCCGCGCTCACCCAAATCGATCGCCAGTTTGGCAAGGGCTCAGTCATGCGCCTGGGCGATGAGGTTCGCGCCCCTATCGAAGTCATTCCCACCGGCTCTATTGCGCTCGATATTGCGCTGGGTATTGGTGGGCTGCCACGCGGTCGCGTCGTAGAGATCTATGGCCCTGAATCCTCCGGTAAGACCACCGTTGCCCTGCACGCCGTGGCCAACGCACAAAAACTAGGTGGCATCGCTGCCTTCATCGACGCCGAGCACGCACTCGATCCCGAATACGCCGCCAAGCTCGGTGTCGACATCGATGCACTCTTGGTCTCTCAGCCCGACACCGGTGAACAAGCACTCGAGATCACCGACATGCTCATTCGCTCCGGCGCCATTGACATCATCGTTATTGACTCCGTGGCAGCCCTGGTTCCTCGCGCCGAAATCGAAGGCGAAATGGGCGATAGCCACATGGGACTGCAAGCGCGTTTGATGTCACAAGCCCTGCGCAAGATCACCGGTGCACTGAGCAACTCCGGCACCACCGCAATCTTCATCAACCAGCTGCGCGAAAAGATCGGTGTGATGTTCGGGTCACCGGAAACCACCACCGGTGGTCGCGCCCTGAAGTTCTACTCGTCGGTTCGCTTGGATGTGCGCCGCATTGAAACCTTGAAGGACGGCACCGATGCAGTCGGTAACCGCACCCGCGTCAAGGTCGTCAAGAACAAGGTCGCCCCACCGTTTAAGCAAGCCGAATTCGACATCATCTACGGCCAGGGCATCAGTCGCGAAGGTGGCTTGATTGATATGGGTGTGGAGCAAGGATTCGTGCGCAAGGCCGGTGCCTGGTACACCTACGAAGGTGACCAACTCGGTCAAGGCAAGGAAAACGCTCGCACCTTCCTGCGCGATAACCCCGACTTGGCCGACGAGCTCGAAAAGCGCATCAAGGAACACCTCGGTGTGGGTGCGCGCCTAGACGAGCCCATTGACCTGACGGTGGCTGAAAGCGTAGAACTCTGAGCCAGCCCACGGCCCAACCGGAGGTAAAGGTCGTTCGCGAGAAAACTGCGGACGAACTTGAAGCTAGCGCGAAAGCCATCGTGTTGCGGCAACTGACCATGAATGCTCGCACCCGCGAGCAGTTGCGGCAAACATTGCACAAGCGCGAAGTCGATGCCGAGCTTGCCGAACGTGTGCTTGACCGCATGGAAGAAGTCGGTCTCGTTGACGACCTGGGCTACGCGCAAGAATACGTACGGCAGCGTCGTGAATCACGCGGAAGTGGTCGACGAGCTCTCGCGATGGAACTGCAACGCAAAGGTGTACCCGAACCCATCATCAACGAGGTACTCGAACCTGTTGACGCCGATGATGAACGCAACGTGGCCCGCAACCTTGTGCGCAAAAAGTGGCGCAGCGTGGCCGGGCTTGAGCCTGAAGCTCGCCGCCGTCGCCTAGCTGCGATCTTGGGCCGCAGGGGATATTCGGCAGGGCTGTCCTTTGAAGTGATTCGCGAGATCGAACTAGAAAATGAAGTGGACTCGCTGGATCCCGCTGACAACCCCAGCCTGGATCGCTAGCCCCCAGCAGGCTACGAACACGCAATTGGGTGAAACGCACTCCTTATATATAGGTAAAAACGGCGATTTTGGGCCCCCCGAGCCCTACTTTGGATCTCTCAACAACCGGTAGTCACCTGATCTGGGTGGGTATCCCATTAGCGAGCCACCCGATCTAGGAGCACCAAGCAATGTCCGAAGAAACCAGTAGCGCATCAACCGGCATGGGTTCAAGCGACTCAACTGCAGCAAAGCCAACTAAGAGCGGCCCCAATCGTGGGTTGTTAATCGGTGGCCTCATCGCCATCGTCGTGATCGCGGGTGTGGTTGTCTCGACTAACACTTCTGATGCGCCGCGATCGGGAACTGCGACTGAGTGTAAAGATTCGGGAATTAACTGCACGGTTGGCGATGTTGGCCCTGGGGGTGGCAGAGTCTTTTCTCTAGGTGGCCAGGATGCTTCCGCTACGTGTTCTGGTCAGTGTTTGGAAGTGGCGCCGCTGGGCTGGCAAAACACCTTTGCGACAGCAACGTCGACTGACTTGTTGAGTAACTGGTCCACCGCCACATCAACGGTTGAAGCGTTTGGCACGGCGACAGCAGCTCCTGGACAGTGGCGCCTTCCCACCGCGAATGAGTTGGAAACGATGGCGAATTTGTCAGCCACGGATCAGGCCAAGGTCAACGGTTTCCGGGACGCGACCTCGGCCTATTGGACCTCAACAGAGGGATACGGTCAGCTGGCCAACCGGGTCTCTGTGGGTAGCGACCAAAATCCGAATATCGGAACGA
>CAMCVY010000164.1 GCA_945881995.1 Bifidobacterium breve
GTCCTTGAGTCGATAGGCGATGTAATTCGCGTTTAGGACAGCCACCTGGGTGGCCTTTCGCACACCATCAGCGCCCATCAGACGCATATAGGCCCACGGAATAGGCAGCACGCCGGCTGAGCCCCACGGAGCCGCTGACACCGGTCCTACGCCGGTTGGCGGTCCAGCTTCAGCCACCAGCGGGTGGTTGGGCAAATACGGGGCCAGGTGCGACCGGACCGCGACCGGACCCACACCGGGACCGCCACCACCGTGCGGAATACAGAAGGTCTTGTGCAGGTTCAGGTGACTGACATCTGCCCCGAACTTGCCGGGGCGTGCCAGACCAACCAGGGCGTTGAGGTTGGCGCCATCGACGTAGACCTGTCCCCCATGCTCATGCACCATCGCGCACACCGAGGTCACGGTGTCTTCGTACACGCCGTGCGTTGAAGGATACGTAATCATCAACGCCGCTAGGTGTGTGCTGTGCTCATCGAGTTTGGCTTGTAGATCAGCAAGATCAATATTGCCTGACTCATCACAGGCAACCACAACGACTTGCATTCCGGCCATCACCGCGCTGGCTGCATTTGTCCCATGGGCGGACGAGGGAATCAGACAGACGGTTCTGAAGTCATCACCGTTGGCTCGGTGGTAGGCCCGAATAGCCAACAAACCAGCAAATTCGCCCTGTGAGCCCGCGTTGGGTTGCAGCGAAACTGCGTCATAGCCCGTGATTTCACACAACCACGTTTCTAGTTGACGCACCAACGCCAATGTGCCACGTGCTTGATGCAATGGCACGAATGGGTGCAGGTCCGCAAAACGATGCCAGGTAATGGGCTCCATCTCGACAGCCGCATTAAGTTTCATCGTGCAGGAGCCCAGCGGGATCATGCCGCGGTCCAACGCATAGTCCTTGTCTCGCAGACTGCGCATGTAACGCAACATGGACGTCTCGGATCGGTGCTCGTGGAAAACCGGGTGGGTCAAAATCTCGTCGGTGCGCAGGAGTCCACTAGGCACAGTGGTATCCACTCCCCCAGCCCGAAGTTGCTCAATATCGAGCTCGACGCCGTAGGCCAAACCGACTAACCGCAGGTGTTCATCGACTGTAATTTCACTGGTTGAAATTCCAACCGTGTCAGCATCTACGTGTAACAAATTCACGCCTAAATCAGCGGCTGCCGCCATCACAGCGTGGGATCGACCCGGCGCATTAACCCGGATCGTGTCAAAGAAGTTCGTGGTCACAACATCTAAGCCGGCCTCGCGCAAACCCTGTGCGAGTAGCGCTGCCGTCTCGTGAGTGTGGCGAGCGATCGCGCGTAAACCATCAGGGCCGTGATGAACCGCATACATCGATGCGGCAACCGCCAGCAGGACCTGGGCTGTACAGATATTGCTCGTCGCCTTGTCGCGACGAATGTGTTGTTCACGCGTTTGCAAGGCCAGTCGCATCGCGGGTCGACCGTCGGCATCCACACTCACGCCAACAAGGCGTCCGGGGATTTGTCGTTGCAATCCTTCGCGCACTGACATGAAGGCCGCGTGGGGTCCACCAAAGGCCATGGGCACACCAAAACGCTGTGCCGAACCCACCACGACGTCCGCGCCTTGATGGCCGGGTGCTGTCAACAAGGTCAGTGCCAATGGGTCTGCTGCGACTGCCACACCCATGCCAGCCGCACGGGCGGCCGCAAACAAGGCACTGTGGTCATAGATCTCGCCGCTTGCTGCTGGGTATTGGACCAAAAGACCAAAGCCCTCCCCTGCTGGGAGTCCTTGTGTTGCGTCAAATACCTCGACGTCAATTCCCACCGCTTCAGCTCGCGTGCGAAGCACGGCCAAGGTTTGCGGGAACACATCATGATCAACGAAGAAGCGCTTGGACGAAGACTTCGACGCGCGGTTGAGCAAACCCATCGCCTCACCAACCGCGGTGCCTTCGTCAAGCAAGCTGGCGTTCGCCACTGGCAGGCCGGTGAGATCGCCGACCATCGTCTGAAAGTTCAACAACGCCTCAAGGCGGCCTTGGCTAATTTCAGGTTGGTATGGCGTGTACGCGGTGTACCACCCTGGATCTTCAAGTACGCGACGACGAACCACCGGTGGGGTCACGGTGCCGCTGTACCCCAGGCCGATCATGGGAACCAATACGGAATTTCGTGAACTGAGTTCACGCAGTTCGGCCAGCACTTCTTGTTCAGAAGCAGCTTCGGGAAGGCCAATATCGGCCATGTCCAAAATCGAGTGTGGGATGGCCTGGGTGGCTAGGTCATCAAGGGAACTCGCGCCGACGCGTTCGAGCATGTACGCCAGGTCGCGGGCAGATGGCCCAATGTGTCGATCGACAAATGCATGGGGTCCGCTCGCAGAATGTGGCATGACCACAGTCTGCCGTAGGGGTGCCTCAGTGCCTTGTTACGTCACGACGGAAAGGACGTGATTTAGCCCGCATCTCGTTGTTTGCGACGTTGCGCCAATTCATCCCCAACATGCTCAGGAATCACACTTGTTTCTTCGTCAACATGCTCGCTGGGCAGGTGGGCCAGTTGGCCTTCCACTTCTTTCCACACACTGCTCACAGCGATGCCAAAAACGCCCTGACCGCCCGAGAGCAGGTCCACCACTTCTTCCGCTGACCGACATTCGTAAATCTTGGCCCCGTCACTCATCAAGGTGACTTGGGCGATTTCATCGACACCACTGGCTCGCAGGTGCTCCACGGCCTGGCGGATGTTTTGGAGGGAGACGCCCGTGGTCAGCAGGCGCTTCACGATCTTTAAGGTCAAAACATCGCGGAAACTGTACAGGCGCTGGCTACCCGATCCAGCGGCTGAGCGCACGGAAGGCACAACGAGACCGGTACGGGCCCAGTAATCGAGTTGGCGGTAGGTGATGTCGGCGGCCTTGCAGGCCACTGGACCTCGGTACCCCACATCGTCAGGCAGGCGCCGCAGATCCTCGCTGAACAGCTGCCCTTGAGCCTGTTCAACGGTCCCCTGCTGGTTCTGCTTAGCGTGTTCGTTGGTGCCGGTCACTGGTGCCTCCTACCCGCCGCGGTCGTTGGAAGTTGGGAAGGTGTGCTGGGCACGTCTTCGCATACATCGGCGAGCTGTGTACACAACGTACGGTCGGCACAACACCTTGGTCAATCGCCTGCCTCGCGTGTCGCAGACGTAACTCTAAACCTCATGTTTAACGTGAGATTACGCACGAAACAGCACTCGGG
>CAMCVY010000165.1 GCA_945881995.1 Bifidobacterium breve
CTGGACCAAAGCCTGCTGCACGGGTGTGCCGCATGACATCCTCGGCGCTGAGTTCACCGTTGTCATCGGTTCGCAAGCCAAACCGCATGGCATCAAAGCGTGCCAAGTTGCTCGAGCACTCACTGGGAGCAATTAAGTAGTACGCACCCAAAGCGTAGGTGAACGACGGACAAGAGATGTCGATGATCTCAGCGCCCTGTGCGCGAAGTAGGTCCACTGCTTCATCGAAGCGAGCCTGCACTCCTGGCTGATAGCCCTCACCCGACAACTCGCGAACCACACCGATGCGCATTTTCGATACATCTGCCGACATTGCAGCACCGACCACATCGGGAACTGGTTCCTTGATTGATGTGGAGTCGCGCGGATCGTGTCCTGCGATCACGGAGTGCAATAACGCGGTGTCAACCACCGTGCGAGCAAAGGGGCCGGCTTGATCCAGCGACGAGGAGAACGCCACCAGGCCATAACGCGAGACTGCACCGTAGGTCGGCTTGGCGCCGACAATTCCTGTGACCGCAGCGGGCTGACGGATCGACCCTCCGGTGTCAGTGCCGATCGCCAAAGGCGCCTCATAGGCAGAAACTGCGGCAGCAGAGCCACCCGAAGAGCCACCGGGGATGCGATCCAAGTCCCACGGGTTGTGCGTTGGGCCGTATGCAGAGTTTTCAGTGGATGAACCCATAGCGAACTCATCCATGTTGGTCTTGCCCAAAATCACGACGCCCGCATCGCGCAAGCGCTCCACCACCGTGGCGTCATAAGGCGGGCGCCACCCTTCCAAGATTTTCGAACCAGCGGTGGTGGGAACACCAGTTTGAGTTAACACATCTTTCAAAGCCAACGGCACACCAGCCAAGGGGCTCAAGGTCTGACCCGAGGCCACTGCGTGATCAACTGCGCGGGCTTGTTCGAGGGCGCCATCACCATCGACATGCAAGAACGCATGAACACGACCATCGACTTCCGCGATGCGGTCAAGGTGCGCCTGGGTTACCTCAACCGCACTGACCGTTTTATTGGCTATCTGAGCTGCCAGGTCACCCGCAGTTGCATGAATGAGGTCTGACACGGCTACTCCTCATCCAAAATGCGTGGCACCCGGAAGCGACCATCTTCTGCAGCAGGTGCGTGGTCCAACACCGAGTCTCGGTCCAACGATGGGGTCACGACATCGTCGCGGAACACGTTGACCACAGGCACCGCATGGGTGGTGGGAGGAATATCGTCAGCGGCCACTTCAGAAATACTGGCTACAGCCGTCAAGATCACATCAAGCTGACCGGCGTAATCGTTGAGTTCCTGCTCCGTCAGTTCGATGCGAGCCAACGAGGCCAAGTGCGCAACATCATCGCGCGAAATGGCTGACATGGAATACTCCTGGAACGGCGAGGGCTGAGGCCTTTATCTTAGGGGCGCGTTACCCGTGCGCTTCACCGCGATCTATCCCTACGACTTCAATGCGGGTCCCAGTGCGCTTTGCCACATACATAGCGGAGTCAGCCGCTTGGATGAGCGGGTCGATGTGGGTCCCATCGTCGGGGTACAGGGCAATGCCGATGCTGACATCGATGGTGACGGTGACGTCATCCATGGTGAATGGCCGGCTGATGGACTCTCGAATTCTCTGGGCAATCCGCACCGCTGAAATGTGATCTTCCACCCCAGGCAACACGACCGCGAATTCGTCTCCACCCAATCGAGCAGCCAAGTCCCCTGGTCGCACTTGAGCCTTGATACGACCAGCCACCATCGTCAGCAGGCGGTCACCCACCGCATGACCGTACGTGTCGTTGACTTCCTTGAATAAGTTCAGGTCCATCAAGAGCACGCCAACCCGAGCGCCCGTGCGACTGGCAAGATCAATTGCCTCCGTTAATTCATCACGCATCATGGTGCGGTTGGGAAGCTCCGTGAGCATGTCGTGTCGTGACGCGTAGTCGAGCTCCTGCGAAATCGAGGCTGCCTTGTTCACGGCCCATAACGGCACGAGGAAGAGGAAAAGCATGGGCCACACCGTCACTGCGACCAACGCAACGATCGGAGCCAAGGAAAGGACCGCGAACAACGTCAGGATGTAATATGACAGATCCTCACGAAGGGCTTCCTTGAACGTCATCGACGTGTCGGCGCTTACACCCACGATCAAAAGGTGATTAACAAGGAAGAAAACCGCCCACGTTGTAGGCATCCACAACACATCATCAGCATTAAAGGTCACCGTCGGATCTTGTAGAGACGGTGTATGCCGAGAAATCACCATGACGATCCAGGTAACGCCTAAACATAATGAGTGCTGGCCAATATTGAAAAATACTTTCCAGGCAGTCCTGCGTTCGTACAGCTCAGACAAGAGGGTGGCTAGCGCCAGCGTGAGCACGGCTGCCGGAAATCCATAGACATACATAATGGCGAAGACGAACGCATAGGAGGCGACGATTCCATTGGCGTCTTTGCCAGCAACAACAACGGGTCGCAGTTCAGTGATGATGGCAAGAACCACCAAAGCAATCAATGCTTGCGGCTGAACAACATCTGTGCGGGAGATTGTCGCCGCGGCCGCGACAATAATTCCCAGCCCGCCCCACACACTTAAGTGCCAGCAGAGCGAAAACACTGATCGACTACGAAGCGATGGGCGCTGCACTATCGTCGCCATGCCGCCTCCGCCCTCAGATTTTTTCTGACACTATCCCAAGATGGCGCATGTACAGACCCTAACCCGAAATTGCCAGCGCTCGGGCAGCCGCAGGGCCGTGTTCGATCAAGGCGGCAAATCCCGTTGCATCCACAATCGGTATCCCTAACGAGATGGCCTTGTCGTACTTGGAACCAGGACTGTCCCCAGCGGCAACGAAATCCGTTTTCTTTGACACGGACCCACTGACTTTTCCACCCAAATCCTGGACAGCTTGCGTTGCGCGGTCGCGAGTCCAGCCCTCAAGGGTTCCCGTGATGACGACGGTGATGCCTTCCAATGGTCGCGGACCGTCGGAGATCGCGTCTTCCATCCGCACACCAGCGACTTGCCACTTGTTCACAATGTCTGCGTGCCAGTCCACGCTGAACCAGTCCACCACCGATTCCGCGATCACCGCCCCCACGCCTTCGACACGTTCCAGTTCAGAAGCAGTCGCGGAAGCGATAGCGGCCATGCTGGGGTACGCCCGTGCGATGGCTT
>CAMCVY010000166.1 GCA_945881995.1 Bifidobacterium breve
GCGAATGAATTCACCCAAACCAAAACCGCGACCAATGTCGGCCAGAGCACGCATGTTCACCACCGCCGCGCGCAATTTCGCCAACTGTCCTTCGGGCAAATCCGGATGACGGCGATACAACGTGTCGGTGACCACGATGCCCAGCACTGAGTCGCCGAGAAACTCCAGTCGCTCGTTAGTGGGAATTCCACCGTTTTCGTAGGAGTAAGAACGGTGTGTCAAGGCACGTTCCAAGATTTCAGAACCAACATTGACTCCGATGCGTTCACACAAAATGGAAATATCGGAGTTGTGGGTTGATGAAACGCTCATGACTACCGCTTACCAGCGTCCGACACAGCCAACTGGTTCGCGATGCGAGCCACCAGATCAGAGCGAACACCGCGAACCGCCAACGCGACATACGCTGCAATTTCCTCAGCCGAGGATGCACCGTGGCCCACGACACTGACTCCGTTAATCCCCAACAAGATGGCACCGGCGTGCCTTCCGACTGCGAACGACCGTCCGACTTCCAACGCTGGTTCCGGGTCTGCATAACGTCGTGAAATCGCCTCAGCAGTGTTCAGTGCGGCGCCCTCTAACGCCTTCAGTACCACATTGCCGGTAAAGCCATCGGTGACGATGACATCCGCAATCCCACCGAGAGCAACATCGTCACCTTCAACGGGTCCCACATACCGGAGTTTGAGATCAAGGAATTCGTCGTGCGCGAGGCGACGCAAGACATCACCCTTGCCAGGCTCACTGCCAATGGTCAGCAAACCAACGGCTGGATCATCGGACAATCCCAAGGCAATCGCGAAGGCTCGACCGCTGTTGGCGAATTGGGCCAAGAGTTCAGGGGTGGCGTCGACAGTTCCACCCACATCAAGCAAGACAACCGAATGATGAACAGCAGGAACGACAACAGCAACAGCAGCTCGAGTGACGCCTTCAAGACGACCGATCGTCAAGGTCGCTGCCGCGAGGACTCCTCCGGTGTGCCCAACAGAGACGGAAGCTTGTGCACGTTGATCACGCACTAATTCAGCAGCGACTTGTACCGAGACATCAGGTCGAGTGCGAATAGCTCGAACGGGATCTTCGTTCATCGCCAGCGCTGAGCCAGCGGCGGCGTACTCAACCCGATCGGCAATTCCGCGATCGGCGGCCAAGGTGTGGGTGAGATCAGTCGGGCCCACGAGGATGAGGTCAACGCCGGATTGCTGGTCAAGGACCTGCAGTGCGGCATCGGCCACGACCTCGGGACCGTCATCTCCACCCAAGACATCAAGGGCCACGGTGACGCGAACCGCAGTGTCCGCGCCGTGATCCCTGTCCATAGGCAGGGTCATCGTGGATCTAGACGTCGAGGATCTGGCGACCGTCGTAACGACCGTCTTCGTCAACGCGGTGAGGCACCGAGTACTCGACTTGACCGTTGACGATGCGCTTGTTGATCTGCGGCAACTTCGCCTTCCAGTTAGCCCTACGGCTACGGGTGTTGCTACGCGACGTCTTGCGCTTGGGGACAGCCACAATGGCCTACTTTCCGGTCAGCCGGCATAGGTGCCGGATTGATTACAGCTCTGGTTCTTGCGCTTGCACATCGAGCAAAGCGGCCCAACGTGCATCAATGATGTCGTGCTTGTGTGTCGGGTCGTCAGCCAAGCGTGCTCCACATTCAGAACACAGCCCTGGGCAATCGTCCCTACACACAGGTGCGAGCGGTAGTGCAGTGACGATGAGGTCACGCAATATCGGCTCAAGGTCTAGCTCATCGCCACCAAAGCGCAGGACTTCTTCATCCTCATCTTCGAGCGGCTGGTCTTCGTAAAAGAACAATTCCTGAAAGGTTTGATCAACATCAGATGTGATCTCGTCCAGGCATCGTGCACATTCTCCGACCAAGTGTGCGTGAACCGAACCGGTTGCCAGCACACCTTGTTCCAAAGATTCAATCCGCACCGTAAGGGACAGATCCGAGCCTTGTGGAACCCCGATCACAGCGATACCGAGGTCCTCGGGAGCCTGGACTGTGCGTTCGACTTCAATCATTGAGCCCGCCTTGCGACCGAGGTCGATCAGATCAACCACGAGCGAGGAAGCAGATGACAAAGACACAGCGCAATCCATGCGTTAAAGAACCCCGACCCCAACTGGGATCAGAAGGATAAGAGTACCGGAGGCTTAGTACTGCCCCTCAGGGCCATCATCAGCGCCGAAAACCGGGATTTCGCCGGTCAGATCCATCTCGTCAACCTGCTGGTCGGCGCGAATCTTGTCCCGGCCACGCTGAACTGAGCGCAAGGTCTTGTCGAGGACCACTTCGAAGTTCGCCAGCTTGCCGTCCACGTAGTTGTCCACGTCCTGGGACTTGGCCTCGGCAAGTGCTTCCGCCTCAGCAACAATCCGCTCGGCCTCGAGGTTGGCTTCAACGACCACTTCCTCTTCCGCCACGAGTCGAGCCTGCTCGGCATAGGCGGAATCAATAATGGCCTTGCTTTGGTCACGAGCCTCGGCGACGACAGCATCACGCTGCGTCAACACTTTTTGGGCATCGCCTAATTGACTGGGCAAACTACGGCGAGCGTCCTCAATCAAGTCCAAAACGTCGTCGCGGTGCACCATGCAAGAAGCTGACATCGGCACAGCGCGCGCATCGCGAATGAGAGCTTCCAAACGAGTCAAAACGGTATCGACGTCCACGGTGATCCTCCGACGAACTGAGTGGGTGATAGGGCAAATCTATTCCGGGCGGTAAATCAGCGATCAGGCGAGTCGTTCTTTCAGACTCTCGAGCACCGAATCAGGCACGAGGCCGGTGACGTCCCCGCCGTGGCCTGCAATCTCTTTGACCAAACTTGACGACAAGTATCCGTAGACCGGTTTAGTAGAAACAAACAAGGTCTCGATACCGGTCAGGCGGTTGTTCATCTGTGCCATCTGGAGTTCGTAGTCAAAGTCGGTTACGGCGCGCAGGCCCTTGACGATGGCGGAAATTTTGTGGTCACGGCAAAAGTCCACCAGCAGGCCGCTAAAACTTTGGACGGTGACATTGGGGTAACCAGCGCACACCTCTTCAAGCATGACGATGCGCTCGTCAACCGTAAACAAACTTGACTTCGTTTGATTGACCAAGACGCCAACCGTCACGTGGTCAAATAACGCAGCCGCTCGACCGATGATGTCGATATG
>CAMCVY010000167.1 GCA_945881995.1 Bifidobacterium breve
GCCGTTGAGACTAAAACGTAGTGGGCATTGGGCTCGGATGCATAAGCAATGTCAGTGCGGGACGGATAAGCCTGGGTTGCCGTATGGGAGTGATAAATCACCACCGGCTCTTCAGCCAGGGAGTCCATCTCGCGGTACAGCGTGAGCAGGTCCATGGAATCGAACTCGTAAAACGTCGGCGAACGGGCTGCATTGACCATAGGGATGAAGCGTTGGGGGCGATCAGACCCCGCCGGTCCGGCCACTACCCCGCAGGCTTCGTCGGGGTGGTCCAGGCGCGCGTGAGCCACGATGGCATCCACGATGGTCTGGGCGATCGTCAGCATGGTCTAAGGCTAGGCAAGGCGCTTGGACAGCACGCGCACCAGGGTGTCTTGGAGGTATCCCAGCCAGTCATAGATGGCCAAGAGGTTGGCCCGCTGGTCAGTAGCCGCTTCTTCCTCAGTCCAGGCTTGGCTGGCCGGATCAGCGGTGATCCCCAGACGAGTGGCCAGCACAAGGCGAAGATCGTTCAAAGCCGTCATCCACGACTGACAGCCCTGGGCATCGATCTCCACGCGTTTGGACTCGGTATGCAAACTCTCTAACACCACGACCACTGATGCGGTCTTGCGCTGCCTCAGGCCTTCTTGGGTGAGTCGACGAAATTCCTCGTCCGCTTCACGATCCTGCGGATAGGCCGAGGGGAGCAAACGGGCAAGGGCTGGATCTTCTGGCGCATCCGCATCCGTGCCGATGCCCACCATCGCGGCCAAGGGGTCAGTGTGTTCGGGTTCGGGTTGATCAGGCTGCAGGAAAAAAGCCAATTCGGAAAACAGGTGAATCAAGATGTCGCGCTCGTCTTCGCTTAGTACCAGGGTGGCACCTTCACCATGACTTCGAAATTTATTGGTCATTACATGTCCTGCTGCAAGGTAGCCCACAACCCGTAGCCATGCATCGCCTCAACATCGCGTTCCATCTCCTCGCGGCTTCCCGCGGATACGACGGCCTTGCCCTCGTTGTGCACTTGCAGCATGAGTCGGTCTGCCTCTTCATTGGAGTGCCCAAAGTACGCACGGAACACGTACGCCACGTAGGACATCAAGTTCACCGGGTCGTTCCACACCAACGTCACCCAGGGCAATTCCGGCATGATGGAAAAGTCTGTTTCGGGGCGTTCTAACTCAACCGGGGCAATGGACACAGCACTAGTGTCCCAGACCCCGTAACCTAGCCACCGTGAGTTCCTTTCCCGCCCGATCTGAGCACCTTCCGGAGCCTGCGCTCTTGGGTGCGATTCGCGACGCCATCATCGGTGACGACCAGGTCATGGACGGTCCCTACGGCCCACATCGCATTACCTATGCCGACTACACAGCCAGCGGCCGGGCCTTGGGGTTTATTGAGGACTTCATCCGCGACGAGGTCCTGCCCCGCTACGCCAACACCCACACCGAGTCCTCGGGTACTGGATTGCAAACCTCTCGACTTCGCGAAGATGCGCGCGCCATTGTTGCGCAAGCTTTCGGCGGTGAAGACGACGTCGTCATCATTTTCGTTGGGTCTGGCTCTACTGCTGCCATTGACCGGTTTGTTTCGGTGATGAATTTGCGGATTCCTGCCGACTTGGACAGTAAGTACCACCTGTCTGATCACATTCCCGCGAACGAGCGCCCCGTGGTTTTCATCGGACCGTTTGAGCATCACTCCAATGAACTCCCTTGGCGCGAATCGATCGCCGACGTTGTGGTTATCCCCGAGGATGTGGACGGCCACATTGACATCAACCACCTGCGCGAAGAACTTGTTCGATACGCCGATCGCCCGCTCCTCATCGGATCGTTTTCGGCGGCCAGCAACGTCACGGGGATCGTGACCGACACCGATGCGATCTCATCACTACTTCACGAATTCCATGCCATCGCTATGTGGGACTACGCAGCTTCTGCGCCCTACGTGAATATCGACATGAAGCCGCTGAGCGCCCCAGATCACAAGGATGTTGTGGTGCTCTCGCCCCATAAATTCATCGGTGGCCCCAGCACACCCGGCATTTTGGCCATTCGGCGCTCGCTCCTGACCAACACGGTTCCCGCTGTTGTCGGTGGCGGAACGGTGGCCTACGTCAATCCTTCCGAGCACCTGTACCTGACCGATCCGGTTCACCGCGAGGAAGCGGGCACGCCAGCGATCGTAGAAGCCATTCGCGCTGGCTTGACCTTCCAACTCAAAGCCGCTGTAGGCACCGACGTCATTCGTGCCCACGAAGAGGACTACTTGCGCCGAGCCGCGGAAGTCTGGGACGCACACCCCTCTATTGAGGTGTTGGGTAACCGTGATGCGGAACGACTATCCATCGTCTCGTTTGTGATGCGCTCCCCCACTGGGCGCTACCTGCACCATAACTTCGTGGTTGCTGTACTCAATGATCTCTTTGGCATTCAATCGCGCGGTGGTTGCTCATGTGCTGGACCGTATGGCCACCGCTTGCTGGGAATTGATGTTGAGAAGTCGCACGAGTTTGAGCGCGAGATTGAACACGGGTGCGAGGGGATCAAGCCAGGATGGGTGCGCGTCAACTTCAACTACTTTATTAGCGAGACTGTCTTTCACTACATCGTGCAAGCCGTATCAATGGTGGCTGAACACGGCTGGAAGCTATTGCCGGACTACTCCTTTGACCCGGATTCTGGGTTGTGGCACCACCGTGCGGGGACAGTCGAGCCCCCGTTGCGACTATCAATGGTTCATTACGACGCTGCGGGAATCATGGTCTACCCCACGACGACCCAAAGGGCGCCGGAAACCGCGCTGGCCACCTACCTGATCGAAGCAGAAGCAATTTTCGCCAGTCATGGCGAACCCGATTTGGATGCTACGCAGTCTCTACAGGGAGTTTCCGCCGACTTTGAATCACTGCGCTGGTTTGACCTGCCACCCATTTGCCTCGAACCCTGAACTCAACCACCCACCAGTTGGCTGGTGAGTTGAAGGACTAGTCCAGGGCTAGTGCAGCAAGAGCGGCGTTGACGATCGAGCCTGACGTCAGGTCAAAGAGTTCATACAGTTCCGACACGGATCCGGATTGACCAAACTTGTCGACACCCAGCGGAACAGCAGGGACACCCAAGGCTGAACCAATCCAGGCCATGGCATGCGAAGCGGCATCGTGGATGGTGACCACAGGAGCCT
>CAMCVY010000168.1 GCA_945881995.1 Bifidobacterium breve
GAACACAACTCGACGAACTATTGGTCATCGCAGGTCGCGTCCGCGATGCTGGTCTGCGTGAAGCGGGACGACCCGACACGATCACGTACTCGAAGAAAGTCTTTATTCCCCTTACGCGGTTATGTCGCGATCGCTGTCACTACTGCACGTTCGCCACAACACCGGGTGCGTTGCGAACCGATGGAGAGGGCATGTTCCTCGAGCCAGACGAAGTGTTGGCGATTGCGCGCAGCGGTGCACTCCTGGGATGCAAGGAAGCACTTTTCACCTTGGGCGATCGGCCGGAACTGCGCTGGACAGTAGCGCGGGAGTGGCTTGACGAGCGCGGCTATAACGACACCTTGGCTTATGTGCGTGCCATGTCAATTCTGGTTTTAGAAGAAACCGGTCTGTTGCCACATCTCAATCCAGGGGTGATGACGTGGGATGACATGCAACGACTCAAGCCCGTGGCGCCGAGTATGGGAATGATGCTGGAGCAAAGCGCCCAGCGATTGTGGTCTGAGCCCGGCGCGGTGCACTTTGGTTCGCCCGACAAAGAACCTGCTGTGCGACTGCGGGTTCTTGAGGATGCTGGGCGGCTGAGCATTCCTTTCACCACCGGAGTTTTGGTCGGAATTGGCGAGACACCTCAGGAACTCGTGCAGTCCTTGTTTGACATTCGCACGACGGCTCGCGAGTTTGGTCATGTCCAGGAAGTGATAGTGCAAAACTTCCGCGCTAAGCCAGATACGGCCATGCGCAACGTTGAAGACCTGCCCGAAGATGACTACGTTGCAGCGCTTGCTGTGGCTCGCATCGTTTTAGGGCCCAAGATGCGAATCCAAGCCCCTCCCAATCTGTCGTCTTCGCGCGCGTTGAGCAGATTGATTGCCGCCGGTGTCGACGACTGGGGTGGTGTTTCACCGATCACTCCAGATCACGTCAACCCGGAGCGCCCCTGGCCGCACCTTGACGACTTGGCTGAGCTCACCAAGCTCGCTGGATTCACTCTCGAACAACGGTTGACGGTCCACCCCGAATACATCGCACAAGGACCGCCGTGGGTTGACGCTCGATTGCGCGCGCACGTTGATGCCTTGCGCGACCCCGTAACGAATTTGGCAGTAACTGAGCGGATCCCGCAAGGAATCGGTTGGCAGGAAGCTCATGCTGATTACTCCGCCATCGAAGTCGGCGGCCGCACGGACTTGGGCTCGACGATTGATGCGGAAGGTCGCCGCGGCCAACAGCGCGCCGACTTTGATCAGGTCTACGGGGATTGGGAGACCGTGGCTCAACGCATGGAAGCCCCAGCAGCGGTTGGCGTGGGTGATTTGGCGCGTGCTTTGCGGCTCGCCGCTCATTCCCCGGCCGACTTAGCTCTGGTAGAAAACCACGACCTGGCCGTTGAGTTGATGTCGGTTGATGGTTCATCACTCGAGGAACTGTGCCGGATTGCCGATGACGTTCGTCGTGATGCTGTGGGCGATGAAGTGACGTACGTCGTCAACCGCAATATCAACTTCACGAACGTGTGTTACACCGGTTGTCGTTTCTGTGCCTTCGCTCAGCGCAAGGACGATGTCGATGCGTTCACACTGTCGCTAGAGCAAGTTGCCGATCGCGCTGAGCAAGCCTGGGCGGTGGGTGCCACAGAAGTATGCATGCAAGGTGGCATTCACCCCGATCTGCCGGGCACCGCCTACTTCGACTTGATCCACGCGGTCAAAGATCGCGTTCCTGGAATCCACGTGCACGCTTTCTCGCCGATGGAAGTGGCAAATGGTGCCTCGCGTAGCGGCATGAGCATTCGAGCCTGGCTTGAAGCGGCCCAAAGTGCGGGACTGGACACGATTCCCGGTACAGCGGCGGAGATCCTTGATGACGACGTGCGCTGGGTGCTGACCCGAGGCAAGCTGCCGACGTCAACGTGGATTGAAGTGGTGACCACTGCGCACTCATTGGGCATCAAGTCCAGTTCAACGATGATGTACGGGCATGTTGATCACCCCCATCATTGGGTTTCGCACATTCGATTGCTTGCGCAACTTCAGGATCAGTCCGGCGGCTTCACCGAGTTCGTTCCCTTGCCGTTTGTGCATCAACAATCACCGGTGTACTTGGCAGGGATTGCTCGTCCTGGTCCGACGTGGCGGGACAATCGCGCAGTGCACGCGATGGGGCGCCTAATGTTGCATGGACGCATTGATCACATTCAAGCTTCGTGGGTCAAGGTGGGCGATGCCAATGCGGAGCAACTCCTGCATGGGGGAGTGGACGACTTAGGCGGAACGTTGATGGAAGAAACCATCAGCCGCATGGCGGGAAGTGCCCATGGCTCCACGCGCGATGTCAGTGACTTGCTAGCTATTGCTGCGAGTGCCGGTCGCCCAGCTCGACAACGCACCACGACCTACGGCTACTGCGAGACCTCCGCTGCACAACCCATCGGAGTTATCCCGACCACCTAATGGTGGGTGAACGTGCGGATTGCCCCGCGTGGGCGGAGCACTCGCTAACCCGCAAGCGCGAGGGCGCAGTCCATGCGGGGCAAGCCTTAAACGGGGGTAAACCGCTTATTTCGGGCGGAAATCGCACTTTTCCACAGGTGCACCCTAGGGCCGTTATCCCTTTGTTACCTAAATCCGACTTGACGTAGGGTGAATTACACGCGTGTAATACGTTGTACGTCGTCACGCACGCACGGCTAAGAGTTAGCCAGCGCGTTAGATCATTCCGGTCTAAAGGACGAGGGTCGAGGAGGATCGCCTTGAACGAGGTCTATCCGATGCTGCATGGCGTCGTCGAAGAACCAGGTTGGCAAGAGCGTGCTTTATGTGCCCAGACAGATCCAGAAGCCTTCTTCCCGGAGAAGGGCGGATCTACCCGCGACGCCAAGAAAGTGTGCTTGGTGTGTGACGTGCGTCAAGACTGCCTTGAGTACGCACTCGAGAACGATGAACGCTTTGGAATCTGGGGCGGCCTGTCTGAGCGTGAGCGTCGTCGCCTGCGCAAGCAAGCTGTTAGCTAGTTCATCCCTGTCCCTGCGCGATCAACGGCTAGGCTCATGTGTGCCAGCCTTCCTTAGAGTTCGGCACTTCCCACTATGAC
>CAMCVY010000169.1 GCA_945881995.1 Bifidobacterium breve
GCGCAGCCGAAGTTTGGAATTGCCGCACTCGCCTTTGGTACGTTGCTCAGTTCAGTCATCGCCATGGTTATTGCAGTCCCCGTCGGCATTGGTGTTGCGCTCTACACCGCGCACTACGCACCACGTCGATTCGCTCCCACCTTGGGCTACATCGTTGACCTATTGGCCGCCGTGCCCTCCATCATCTTTGGTTTGTGGGGCCTGCAAATCCTGATGCCCAACAGCATTGGATTGTGGCGCTGGCTTGACGACCACTTCGGTTTCATCCCGTTGTTCAGCAATGAACAAAACATCTACACCCGCTCGATTGCCCTGGCCGCTGTTGTGCTGGCCATCATGATCTTGCCGACCGTCTCCGCTATCTCACGCGAAGTGTTTGCCCAAGTCCCGCCCGGACACATTGAGGCCGCCCTGGCCCTGGGCGCCACCCGCTGGGAAACCATGCGCACCGCTGTTTTCCCCTTCGCTCGCCCGGGCATGGTCAGCGCCGCAATGCTGGGACTGGGTCGCGCATTGGGTGAAACGATCGCCGTGGCCTTGATCTTGTCTGCAACATTCAAAATCAATTGGCAAGTCACTGAACCGGGCGGCAATACCTTTGCCGCCAACATTGCCTTGAAGTGGAACGAAGCCGGCACCATCGGACTCGGCGCACTCATCGCCTCCGGTTTGGTGCTCTACATCATCACCTTTGCTGTCAACATGGCTGCGCGCCTTGTCGTCGAACGTCGTCGTGATTTCTCGGGGGCGAACTAATGGCCATTCTCGATCGAACGATTTCAGACGACGAACTGCATAACCTGTTGTCACAGCGCAAGCTTCCGCGCTGGACCACGTTGGCCACCTGTGCAACAGCCATAGCTGGTTCCGCCTTGCTTTCCTTTATCTCGCCAGTCAGTGGTGTAGCGGGGACAGCCGTATTCGCGTTCCTGCTCTTTATCGTTTTGCAAACCGGCTTGAGCTTTGCCGTTGAGGGAAAGCGCTACGCGATTGACCGCCTGGCCACCACATTGTTGCTTTCTGCTCTGACTGCGGCCTTGGTCCCACTGGTTTCCATCCTGTTGACCGTTCTTATTCGTGGCCTGAACGCCTTCAATTCCAGCTTCTTGACGTCCACCATGCGCAATGTCAGTCCACGTCGCCCCGGTGGTGGCATCCTGCACGCCTTGATCGGCACCTTGGAGCAAGTGGCAATTGCCGCTGCCATCGGTGTCCCACTGGGGATCTTTGCTGCTGTTTACCTCGTGGAGTACGGCAACCGCTCGCGCTTAGCTCGCGCCATCAGTTTCTTCGTTGACGTAATGACCGGTATTCCCTCGATCGTGGCAGGTTTGTTCGTCTATACCGGATTCATCTTGACGTTGGGCTTGCAGCGCAGCGGCTTAGCTGCCGGTATTTCGCTCTCGATCTTGATGATTCCTGTCGTGGTTCGATCTACAGAGGAAATGTTGCGCTTGGTCCCCCGTGACCTTCGTGAAGCGTCCTACGCCCTTGGGGTTCCGAAGTATCGAACGATCTTGCGGGTGGTTATTCCTTCGGCCTCCACCGGAATCATCACCGGGGCCATGCTGGCGGTCGCCCGAGTTACTGGCGAGACCGCGCCCTTGCTGTTGACCACCTTCTTGACCCAATCAATTAACACCAACCCCTTCAACGGGCCACAGGCCTCGCTGCCCACCTATGTCTGGGACCAGATCGGTAGCGGTACCACCGCGTCCATTGACCGAGCCTGGGCCGGTGCGCTTACGCTGATCCTTCTAGTCATGATTCTCAACCTGAGTGCTCGCTTGATCGCGCGCGCCTCACGAGTCAAGTAGGGATAGTCAGCAGCTATGGCCAAGCGCATTGACGTCTCTCACCTCAACGTCTACTACAGCGAATTCCTTGCTGTTGAAGACGTGAGTTTGGCTGTTGCACCCAAAGCTGTCACCGCGTTCATTGGACCTTCTGGCTGTGGCAAGTCCACGGTGTTGCGCACGCTTAACCGCATGCACGAAGTCACCCCCGGTGCCCGCATCGAAGGCAAGATCCTGCTTGACCACGAGGACATCTATGGGGCCGACATTGATCCGGTCAACGTACGCTCAACCATCGGAATGGTTTTCCAAAAGCCCAACCCATTCCCGACGATGTCTATCTATGGAAATGTCGTAGCCGGCATCAAGCTCAAGAAGCGCACCAAGCGCTCGGAACTCGATGACGTGGTGGAGGCATCTCTTCGAGGTGCCAACCTGTGGGAAGAAGTCAAGGATCGCCTTGACCGGCCGGGCAGCGTGCTTTCTGGTGGCCAGCAGCAGCGGTTGTGTATTGCGCGCGCCATCGCGATTCAGCCACAAGTGCTCTTGATGGATGAACCCTGTTCCGCGCTAGACCCGATCTCCACTTTGGCCATTGAAGAACTAATTCACGAACTCAAGCAGAGCTACACCATCGTGATCGTGACTCACAACATGCAGCAAGCGGCACGAGTTTCTGACTCCACCGCGTTCTTTAACATTGCCGGAACGGGTAAGCCGGGCAAGCTCATTGAAATGAACACCACTGCCAACATCTTTAGCTCACCCACTGAGAAGGCGACTGAGGATTACATCTCCGGTCGATTCGGATAAGACAAAGGATCATCACTATGGCTACCTCGACCTACACCGTTACCGGCATGACCTGCGATCACTGTGTTTCCGCGGTCACCCAGGAACTCAGCGACATCACCGGCGTCACCAAGGTGAGTATCGACCTCGCATCAGGTCAGGTCACCGTGGAAAGTGACGCTGCTTTGGATCAAGCCGCCGTGGCAGCAGCCGTGGATGAGGCGGGCTACGCCCTCGCCTGACCGTGTCGCCGGCCCCAAAGGGTGAGCCGGTATTCTTTATCGGAACCAGATAGTGGTTCCAGCCGATTTTTCGGCTTACTCCACCGAGGGGATACATCCCATGCCAGCCATCGTGCTGCTTGGCGCCCAATGGGGCGACGAGGGCAAGGGCAAAGCCACCGACTTACTTGGCAGTTCTGTCAACTACGTCGTGCGCTATCAAGGCGGTAACAACGCCGGCCACACCGTCGTCGTAGG